>NZ_JAUBRM010000033.1:0-95 GCF_036701905.1 Microcoleus sp. MON2_D5 | reverse complement strand
TAAACCAGTTACTGTTGGTGTTGAAGTTGATGTTAAGGTAACATTTGGTGGGGTGATGTCAGGTGTGGTGACATTAGCAGTGCGAACGAGTTGAG
>NZ_JAUBRM010000183.1:0-4959 GCF_036701905.1 Microcoleus sp. MON2_D5 | reverse complement strand
GTACTGGAATAATAATGAATCCTCCTGTATTTATTGTTTTAAGCACTGCCTAGCCCTTAACTGAACCGTATTGGATTTTAGATTGGAAAAAGTGATCCACGGATAAATCCGTGGGCTTGTTTAATGGTTTCGATCAGAGATTGTCTGGCAAGTCGCCGATCGACCTGCCGATGCTAGCGAGCAATTTCTCCAAAGCTTTCATCTGCTTAACGGTGAACGTGGGTACATTCTTTCCCAACTCCCAACCGCTGATGGTTGGCGACGAAACGCCAAGCTCTCGCGCCAAATCTTCCTGACTCATCTCCAGTTCTTCCCGGAGCTTCTTCAAATGCGACTCTTCATTTTCAGGTCGCGGAACGGGCTTTTTCGGCATAACTTCGATCGCAGATTTTTCCGATCAGATGCTTAAACATCTTACTTGCTTCCCCGGAGAAGATTATCTACTTCTGATTCTTCCTGACTCTTCCTTCGCGTTTTTCGTGTCTTCGCGGTTCAATCATACTAATTTTTCCCACCCGAAAAAATTAATTAAACAACAAACAGATCGCGCAACGGTAAGGCGCATAGCTGGAAAGACGCGATCGCTCCTATTCTCATTTGAAATGTTATGGGGCGATCGTCCCCAGCCTACAAAGACTCGCACCAAGCACGCTCCGCCGTCCAGTGCCTGTCTGAAGATTCATAAATCCTCAACCCATCCAACCCGGCATTTTGGATCATCTCCTCAACTTCATCCAGCGTAAATGCTGCTTGCAACGAATCGCTGAATAACTGTTTCTGATGCGCGTTGCAATCTCCCGCATACATTTCGACTAAATGAGTCCTCATTGCCTCATCCATAGGTCGGAGTAAATCCCGCAAAAATATTGCTCCGTTCGGTTTTAATACCCGCTTGGCTTCCTGCAAAAACGGCAGTGGATCTGGCAAATGGTGAATAATGCTGTTGGAAATAACCATGTCAAAATAATTGTCAGGGTAAGGCATTGCCTTAGCATCAATTAATTCGAGATTAATTTGCGATCGCGCGCCCGCCTTTTCCACATTTTCCGCCCCGACTTTCAGCATATTTGCCGACAAATCGATGCAAGTCAATTTCCATGCTGACCGGAGTTGACAAAGGGCGATCGGAATTCTCGCCGTACCCGTCCCCGCATCCAAAACGTTTCCAAAAACCGGCCCCAAGGCCGCAGCACTCTGAGCAAAAGCAGCATTAACCTCAGTAAAGTCCATCGAATCGTATTCGATCGCCTCTTCCAAGGAATCCATCACTTCCGGTTCCAAAACTCGCTGCATAAAATTTATCTCGTTATCTGGCATTTTCATATAGGGGTTCAGTTTCGCCTGCAAAAGCTCGACTAACTCCGGTTCCATATATTGGTAATTGTCCGGGATTTGCAGGCAAATAAGCTTCTTGCCTTCGAGACTTTCCGGGAATTTGCTGCGGAGTCGATCGCCATGCTTCTTCTCCATCACAAATATCAAATCTGCCCAACCGACAAGACCCTCAGTTACTCTAATTCTTGCACCTTTTTCCGTTCCTGCCGATCGCACGCTGTAGCCACTAACCTTCTGGCATATCTTCTCGGCAGTCAAACTCCTCCACTTATTCCGGCTGCACACAAACAATATCTTGATTTTATCCATTCAGACACAAATACAAAATTCTATGTTTATCGTGGCACGGGCGTCCCGCCTGTGCTTCCGAAGCGGTTAAAAAGCTCGATCGAATTTCCCCACTATCGCACCTTCTTTACCACAAATCATGTACTTTGTCAAACCTACCTAAATCTCCGTTACAATTCTTAAACCATAAAATGCGGATTTTGCATAAACAATTGTGTTTATTACATTTGCAGAGTTCGTTAATTTTACGGTTTTAAAAGCTTTCAGCATCAAAAACTTAAATTAGTCATAATGCCCCTGGAGTGTGAAAATCCTACCACAAGCTTCAAAGCAAGTAAATAGGTAAAATAATTGAGAATGAAGTCAATAATTTCGGTCGTCTTTAGATTTGTTTAAGAATTGAGAAGTCAAAATAGATCGAACATTTAAAACTAAATCGACTTTTAGATTGTTTTTGCTTATTAAAGTAGCTGGAGTTGCCCCGAAGACCGATCGACCCTCAACAATAGATACAGATGCTCGATCGCACAATGGCATCAAACAAAACTCGATCGAACTCTGCTAGAATTAGTAAAACGAAGTCGTTATGAGTTTAAGTAAATAGCTATGACCAACGAAACCGTAGAAAACCTAGTAATTATCGGCTCAGGCCCTGCAGGCTATACAGCAGCAATCTACGCAGGTCGGGCCAACCTGAAACCCGTAGTGTTTGAGGGCTACCAAGCGGGAGGCGTCCCCGGCGGTCAACTGATGACCACCACAGAAGTCGAAAACTTTCCCGGCTTTCCCGAAGGCATCACCGGGCCGGAGCTCATGGATCGGATGAAAGCTCAAGCAGTGCGCTGGGGTGCCGAATTATACACAGAAGATGTAATTTCGGTGGATTTGACCAAGCGTCCGTTTACAGTGCGATCGGAAGACCGAGAAATTAAAACCCACACGATAGTAATAGCTACAGGCGCGACAGCCAAACGGCTGGGGCTGCCTAGCGAACACGTATTTTGGAGTCACGGCATTTCTGCCTGTGCCATTTGCGACGGCGCTACCCCACTTTTTAAAGGAGTAGATTTAGCTGTAATCGGCGCGGGGGACACCGCAGCGGAAGAATCTATTTATTTGACAAAATACGGCTCTCACGTACATATGCTGGTGCGGCGCGATCAAATGCGCGCCAGCAAAGCCATGCAAGACCGAGTGCTGAGCAATCCCAAAATTACCGTTCACTGGAACACCGAAGCAGTTGATATTTTGGGCGAAGCGGGCGGCAAAATGGACGGGGTGAGACTTAGAAATATCGTGACAGGCGCTGAGAGCGATTTGCTGGTGAAAGGATTGTTTTATGCGATCGGTCACACTCCCAACACTCAACTGTTCCAAGGTCAGTTAGAACTCGACGAAGTAGGCTATATCGTTACCAAACACGGTTCGGTAGAAACCAGCGTTGAGGGAGTTTACGCCGTCGGCGACGTACAAGACCACGAGTTTCGCCAAGCCATCACCGCCGCCGGCAGCGGCTGCATGGGGGCCATGCTGGCAGAACGTTGGCTGTCAGTCAACGGTTTAGCTCAGGAATTCCGCCAAACCGAGGAATCCGAGCAACCCGTCGCAGCGCCGGAAGCTCAAAAAGTCCGCAAAACCAGCGCGAACTTTGATATCCAAGACACGCGCCACGAAGGAGGTTATGCTTTGCGGAAGTTGTTCCACGATAGCGATCGACTGATTGTGGTCAAATATGCCTCTCCGAGTTGTGGGCCTTGCCACAGCCTCAAGCCGATTTTGAGCAAAGTAGTAGATGAGTTCGATGGCAAAATCCACTACGTGGAAATTGACATCGAAGAAGATCCAGAAATTGCTGAAAATGCTGGCGTGATTGGTACACCGACGATTCAGTATTTCAAAGACAAAGATATGGTGGCTGAACTCAAGGGAGTTAAGCCGAAAAGCCAGTACCGCGAGTTAATTGCCAGTAATTTGTAGGAAGTCGATCGATTTTAGATTTCAGGTTCGCCAAGGGAGATTTAACCTAAACTCAACTTGCGTCCCACCTGCCAAAAAAACAGTTTATCCCCTGCGCGGGACTGGCGCGCAGGGGATAAACCGGTTTTTTTTTATCCCTATCGCGCGAAAAAACCCGGTTTGTCGCGAGTGTTTGGCGAATGAGAAAGAGGATTTTGGAGTGTTCCGAGTTTTTTCGCCGGAGTGCTACTAAAATCGAAAAGTCTTATATAGGTCGATCGTCATTATGGCTCAAAGCCGCCTCCGACTGCCGCGATTTCTCAACAGTGCCTCACCGTCAAGCCTGTCAATGAAAATGATGTGGGCAGGTTTGACAATAACTGCCGTGTTTGTATTGGTAGCCACCTTGTCTCCAGCTATGCAAGCTTGGGGATGGCTGCAAAATCCTACCGAGGCTTTGATTAACCCCATCCACGAACCGCCGTCGGCGAATTATTGGTTTGGTACTAGCCGCAGCGGCTACGATGTGTTTTCCCGCACGCTGTTTGCTTCTCGCGCGGCTTGGCAAGTGGTAATTTTAGCCACTGCTTTGAGTTTGTTTATCGGTGTGCCGCTGGGTTTGGTTAGCGGTTATTTGGGCGGTAAGCTCGATCGAGTGTTGTTATTTTTAATGGATACAATTTATACTTTGCCGGGGCTGCTACTTTCTTTGACGCTAGCGTTTGTAGTGGGGAAAGGAGTTTTGAATGCTGCGATCGCCCTGAGCATTTCCTACATCCCTCAATACTACCGCGTCGTCAGGAATCACACCGTCAGCGTCAAAACCGAATTGTTTGTCGAAGCCGCGCGAGCAATGGGGGCTGACACTTGGACAGTGCTTTCGCGCTACCTGTTTCTGAATGTGATTCAGAGCGTACCTGTGCTGTTTGCGCTCAACGCTGCCGATGCAATATTAACATTAGGAGGTTTGGGATTTCTCGGATTAGGACTTCCCGAAGCGACTCCCGAATGGGGACACGACTTGCGTTTAGCTTTAGATGCGCTGCCTACTGGCATTTGGTGGACAGCTTTGTTTCCCGGTTTGGCGATGACTTTAATGGTGGTGGGACTGTCTTTGGTGGGGGAAGGATTAAACGAGTTTGTGAACCCTCGCCTGCGGAATCAGCAGTAATTTGTCTCGCGGTTAAATTAAGTTCGCAGTCAGGACTTTAGTGCTTATTCACAAATATAAAAAAAACTGAAGTCCTGACTACAACCGGCGCTATAAAGAGATGGTTATATCGGCGCGATTAATTACTAAATCTGGCGTTGCTGAATTGAGGTATGATCCGACGACCGTCCCTGGCAGTTCAGGTCGAATAGCGCTCAAATCAGAGTATA
>NZ_JAUBRM010000032.1:0-75443 GCF_036701905.1 Microcoleus sp. MON2_D5 | reverse complement strand
GATGCACCTTACTTGCTCTCCATTTTTGGACACCATACCTAATTTACCACTATTTGAGCCTTAACTGAACCGTATTGTATCATAAGTCACAAAAATTAAGAGAATATTTAGAATTAGTAAATGACGGAAAATCTCCCGAAGAATGGCAAATAAATTGTATCTTATTTGCCCCGAATGCCCCCGAACAAAATCCAGTAGAAGATATTTGGTTACAAGGAAAGAATCTCTTGAGAAAATTTGCCTATCGCTGTCAATCTTTTACCATAGTAAAGAGGTTATTTATGTTTTTTCTGAATCGTCAAATATTTGGATTTCCCAAACTTTATATGTATGGTTAGTGTTCACAACTCAATTAGGAACGCTATATACATTCTCTTCAATCGCGTAGCCTTGATTTCTCCCCCAATCTATCCAAGCTGATGCCATCTGTTTTACCCTTCCCCTTTGTTCGGGTTTAATGGGATTTTCACCCGTAATTGCACTCAACGCCGATCACCAGTAAAGGGGATTTATTTTGAGTTCCGATAGCAACAGCGGCACGATTTGTGTTCCCATACTAATAATTTCCTGATAGGCAGGATGCTGAGACATTTGGGCAGTTGAAGAAAGTCCAGCAACATCTTTATCCCAATCAGAGGCAAGTGCAAAAAACTTGTCAACTATCTCAGGGGAAATTTTAGCATTTTTGTTGAGAATATCTTGAGCAGTATTGGGTGAAAGACTTTCTGGCTGTGCGAGTAAGTTTTCGATGCCTATTAAAACTAACTCTTTTATCGATATATTCAAGTCGTTGGCGAGTTTTTGTAACTTCAGGAGTCGCTCATCTGAAAGGGCGATCGCTATCTTATTCATCTGACTTACGCTCCTAGCATGATGCCTTAAGTATAGCCAATAAATTACTCACCTTTAGTCACCGTTAAACCAAATTGTAGGGTGCGTTAGACATTAATTCTTTCGATTTCAAAAGGTTTGAAGGATCGGACGCACCCTACGAACACTATTTCCATCGCCCCCACCATCAACTAGATGCAAGCTAGATCCAGTCCGGTCTGAATCGGGGGGAGTCCAGAAGTATAGAATAGAGGTTGCGGAACCGGCACACCGCCCGATCGCTCGCCCCCAGCAATTTGTTACCCTAAAAATAGAATCTTCGCTCCCTCAACTCCCTCCCATGAACAACGCTTCTCCCCTGATTCAAACGATAACTCCAGAACGCTGGGCCGGGTTTAGTATGGACTTTATAGGGGCGGGTTACACGGGTCTGTTGGTCAAAAACGGCCGCGCCGTGCGTACCCTAAAATCCGGGCGACATTTCAGCTTTGCCCTTCCCCTGCTGGAACAGTCTCAAATTGTCCTCGTAGACACCAAACTCCGCAATTTGGAGGTACAGTCGCACGGAGATTTTTTATCTAAGGATCGATTTTTAATTGATGCCACCCTGACTGTTATTTATCAAGTTATAGATCCGAAACGAGTAGCTTTGGAATTGTCCGATCCTCTAGCTGTTTTAGCAAGTGCAGTTAAGGATTGTATGGGATTAGCGATCGGGCAAATACCCCTACAACAGCTTATCAGTCAAGGACGGCTGTTGCTGCGCCAAAATTTGCTCGATCGCGTCCAAGATTTTTATACTCTAGGTTTTAACTTAGAAGACGTGCGAATTGGCGATGTCAGCTTTCCCGAAACTAACGGAGTTATTCGCCAAGTTGAGGGAATGAGTGCCCGACAGGAAGCAGAAAATGCCGCCGCCCTGCAAATGAGAATTGCCGAAGCCGGTCGTCCGATTGTTCCTCAATCTCCTGTACAGCAGTTAAACTTAATTTCAGGTAATTCTCCTGCGAGTCTTCCAGCTTCTGACACAGCAGCAGGGTTCGATCGAGATTTACAACGACTGACAGACCAACTTGCTCAAAACAGTCTCCCTCCTGGGAGAAATCCTCCCCAACTTGCACCAACCGTACTCGCAAGCAGTGATCGCAAAACAACCGCATATTTAATCTACAAATTTTCTGGAGAGGCGATCGCTTTAACGGCCAATCCCTTTACAATTGGACGCGAACCAACCAACACTTTAGTATTACAAGATCCGCAAAGTTCGCGCTACCACGCTCAAATCCGCCGCGCCACTGACGAACTTGGCAAACAGCGGTATCAGCTTGTCGATAGCGGCAGTTCCAACGGCACTTTTGTGGGTGGGCAGAGGCTGGCTGCTAACGAGCCTTTTTGGCTGCCAAATGGCTGCGAAATTGCGATCGGCGACCAAAAATGGATCTTTCAAAATTCGTGAGTAATAGATGAAGATTTGTTTAAACAGCAGATAAACGCAGATGAATCCCATCAGCGTTCATCTGTGTTTATCTGCTGACATCTGTGATTGAAAAATCCCAATCTAAGTAACTTGCTTTAATCACGATATACAAGTAATAGATTCCGAATCTACCGTCAACAATATGAATGTTTTTTTAAACCGCAGATAAACGCAGATAAACGCTGATAAACACAGATTAATTCTATCGGCTTTCATCTGTCAGGTTTCCGTAGGGGCGTTGTCAAGAGTCCCCGCCCTTTCAACACAGCTTGACAACTTCTCCCTCCCCAATTCCCTATACTCCCAGGTAGAAGTCTCTTGCCAACCCTAGGGGGGATATCTCCACAAGCATTTCGAGCGACAATTTGTCAAGATTGAAAATATAAGTAGAGGACAACCCCATGAACTTTTCTATACAATCTGTTTACAACTGGTACCGCGACACCCTCCGTAACCCCAAATACCGCTGGTGGATTATTCTGGGAACGCTGGCATATTTAATAAGCCCGATCGACATTGCCCCAGATTTCCTGCCAGTCATCGGACAAATTGACGATGTGGCAATTGCTGTCTTGCTGATTTCCGAAATTTCGCAAATGTCGATCGACTACTTTAAATCCCGCCAAACAGAGACAGCCTCAGCATCCGAAGCCACCGGTGCCCATTATTCTGAAGCCCAAGGCAGCACCGTTGACGTAGATGCAGTTTCTGTAAAATAA
Organism: Microcoleus sp. MON2_D5; assembly: GCF_036701905.1. NCBI lineage: Bacteria > Bacillati > Cyanobacteriota > Cyanophyceae > Oscillatoriales > Microcoleaceae > Microcoleus > Microcoleus sp. MON2_D5. The sequence continues at coordinate 72,416 of NZ_JAUBRM010000032.1, read as the reverse complement.
TTGCCAAAAATAATCGAGCGCTACAACCCCGACTTCTTCAAGAAATCGGGGTTTTTGTTTTTTAAATGCCAACTGCTCAGATCGTGCTCCAAAGCTGGTACTTTTAACTATGATCCATCTGTGCTAACAACAAATTTTTATAGATGAAGTTTAGCGAAATAGTACAAAAACTTAACTTAGCCACCAGTCGCACCCTCACAGCGTCGGTTGCTGCCGATCCAGAAATTACAAGCGCGGCCCCTGTTGATGAAGCTGCATCGGGCACTATTAGTTATATAGAAGGTGCTAAATTTGCCGCTCATACAGCCACTACAAATGCTTCGGCTTTAATTTTACCCTTAGATGAAAGTCTCCAAGCTCAATGTGACGATCGCAATATTGCTTGGATTGCCACACCAGATCCGCGATTGCTGTTTGCTCAAACGATCGCCATTTTCTATCAACCGTTTCGCCCAGCATCCGAAATTCATCCCTCAGCCGTCGTTCACCCCTCAGCAGAAATTGGTGAAAATGTCTATATCGGCCCCAACGTCGTTATCCAAGCAAAAGTCAAAATTGGCAGCAACGTTTGCATTCATCCAAATGTCGTAATTTACCCAGATGCGGAAATAGGCGAAGGCACTGTTTTACACGCTAATTGTGTCATTCACGAACGTACTCGCATCGGGGCAAATTGCGTGATTCACAGCGGTGCGGCGATCGGTTCCGAAGGTTTTGGGTTCGTGCCGACAGCCACAGGATGGGTGAAAATGGAGCAGTCTGGCTGCACGGTATTAGAAGAGGGCGTTGAGGTTGGCTGCAACAGCACGATCGACAGGCCCGCTGTCGGAGAAACCCGCATCGGCCAGAATACAAAAATCGACAATTTAGTACACGTAGGTCATGGCTGTCAAGTAGGGAAAAATTGTGCTTTTGCCGCTCACGTTGGCATGGCCGGCGGAGTAAAAATTGGCAACAATGTAATTTTGGCTGGTCAAGTGGGAATTGCTAATCAAGCCAAAATCGGAGATGGGGCGATCGCCACTGCTAAAGCCGGAATTCACAGCGATGTTGCAGCAGGGGCGATCGTGACGGGCATTCCAGCAATTCCCCACAAACTATTTCTCAAAGCCACAGCCGTTTACAACCGTTTGCCCGAAATGTACCAGTCTCTGAGGCAAATTCAGCGCAAGCTCGATCGGTAGTCAATTGGCAGTTGTCAGTTGGCAGTTGGCAGTTGGCAGTAGTCAGTAGTCAGTAGTTAACAGTTAACAGCCAACAGTATTATAGTTGCAACTCCTTAAATGTGGAATAGTATAAACAACCTGCGATTGATGTCGCCGTCAATACCAGCAATTGTCAAAATAATCTTGTTTTTCTCAACTTGGATTGTTTTGTGGCTTCCCGCAGCGATTGTGCTGGCGATCGCCCTCAAATGGCATCCACCCCAACCCTTGGGGAACAAAAAACTACCTTTACTAGCTTCCCTCTACGTGATTGTCCCCTTCATTCTATGGGCGACAAGCTGGATCGAAAACACATCTTTTGCCAACTGGGGTTTGGATTGGCAACCCGCAGTTTTGATGTCATTACTGCGGGGATTAGGATTAGGAATAATCAGCTTAGTAATTTTATTCGGTCTGCAATTAAGCGCAGGCTGGATAGAGCTAAAAATCGGGGAAATATCCACCGAAACAGGCGAAAAAAAAATTAATCCTTGGGCCTTAATTCTTAGCCCTGCTAGTCTGCTGACTCTGTTATTAGCACTGTGGATTAGCGGCACAGAAGAGTTAATCTTTCGCGGCTGCTTGCAAACAATCCTCCAGCAAGATTACTCTGTGCTAATCGCAGCAGCGATCGCCAGTTTTATTTTCGCGATCGCCCACCTAATTTGGGCCGCCAAAGAAACTCTACCGCAACTGCCAGGATTGTGGCTGATGGGGATGGTTTTAACATTAGCCCGCATCGCCGACAATGGTAGTTTGGGATTGGCGATCGGCATTCACGCAGCTTGGATTTGGGGTATAACTACCGTAGATACAGAAGGCGCAATTAATCCGACAGGCCGCGCCCCAGAATGGATTACAGGAATAGCAGCGAAACCGCTAGCAGGTGCAGCCGGCATTTTATTGCTACTAGCAACCGCAACCTTACTCTTCCTGACTCAAATCAGCGTTAATCAGGGCTAATCAGCTTAAATCAGCGGTAAAAATTCCGACATCAATCTAATCGTCGATCGATCGTCACAATCGAAACAGGCCGCAACGCATCAAAACGAGTTGAATTCGCCCCAGCCACAGAACGCGATAACTGCACTTGCACGATTCGGTAACTCCAGTGCGGTTCCCGGCGCACCCGATCGCCCATCCAGCTCAAAACAGTAGCAATATCCTCAACAGCATCCAACGCAAGCACGATCGAGCCTCCAGGAAGCAGCCGCAGCGCGCAAACGCCCAAAATTTTAGTCAACCCTCCGCCACTGCCGCCAATAAAAATCCGGTGCGGAGGACGCAAGCGGTGCAAGATTTCCGGGGCGGTTCCGTAAATCGAGAACACATTTTGCAGCCCAAAACGGCCGTAGTTGAACTCGATCGCAGAAGTACCAGAAACCGTTTGTTCGATCGCGTACACCTCAGACTGCGGGAATAAACGAGCAATTTCGATCGACACAGAACCGTTACCAGCACCCACATCCCAGACAACTTGTCCCGGTTGCAAAGCCAATTGTGCCAACACCAACACCCGCACTTCCCGTTCAACCGTCAAACCCGGCTTGTCGCCACAACCGATAAAAGCTGCATCCGGTATTCCCAACAAAGGCAACTTTTCCAAATCCAAAGGTTCTGCCCTCGGCGGGGGTTCCCGCAGCATCACAACCACGCTCAGCGGTGCAAAAGACTCTCCCAGCAAAGCTGACAGAGAACGCAGGCCCACCCGCTCGTCAGCAGCACCCAAATTCTCGCAAACCCAAAATTCGTAGCGTGTAGGCAAATCTAGAGCTTTGACCAAATTTGCCAGGGCCGCCGGAGTATGAGTTTCGTCGGCGAGCACCGCAATTTTCTCGACACCGAGTTTGAGTTTTGCCGTCAGTTCCTCAAAATAACGTCCTTGAGAGCCAACAAAATGAGCGTCTTGCCAAGGGATATGCAAGCGGTTAAAAGCCAACTGCACAGAACTGACGTGGGGGTGAAAAGTCAATTCTTCTGCAGGCAATTGGGCAATTAACAACTTTCCCCAGCCGTAGAACAGCGGGTCACCGGCCACTAAAATTACGATCGGTTGAGTACGGGGTTCCACCGTCCCCGCAGAGGGTTCTAATTCGGGTTCAGTCGCCCACCAGCGCCGAATTTCCAGAATTGCTTCGGTCAAATCTTCCAACGCCCAGCGCTCTCCGTCGTGCTGGGGAAAATAGCTCAAATGGCGCTCGCTCCCTATTAGCAGAGCGGCCATTTCTACAACCTGCCGCGCCGATTCGCTCAGCCCAGCAGCTCCATCTAAACCTATACCAACGACGTGTACTGTCACTTTTTAAGCAAAAAGTAAAAAACCAGAATTACTGATTTTTCCTGGTTTTTCATAAATTTTTTCCTTGACTTTACTGTCAAACAAAAATAATTAAAGCATTTAATAGGCAATATCCTGACTCTTTTCACAGGGGAGAGGGGGAGAGGGGGCGAGAGAGTGGGAGAGTGGGAGATGGGGAGAGTGGGAGATGGAAAAAATCTTCACATCGATCCTCTTCCCTCTTCCCTCTTCCTTCTTCCTTCTTCCTTCTTCCCTCTTCCTTCGTTAAAACTCAAACACAGGCCAGTCCGGTTGCCGGAGGTAGGTGGTCATGTCGTCAAACTTCCGCAGTTCCACTCGGTTTACGGACAGTTCTTGCGGCGTGTCCAGCCATTGCTCGTTTAACTCTGACAGCAAAGCGCACAAGCGAGCGCGGTCAAGGTTCGGCCCGATGTCCCCAAAATAACCCAGAGTAATGTGTGCCGTAAAATGATATTGCTGTTCAATTCCCAAAGCCATTAAATCGGGATTTTGATAGATCGATCGGCGAAACTCCAGAATTTGCTTGTAAGAGTTTTCGTCCGTCGGTGCCAAACAAACACCCACAGCTCTAGTCATCACCATCAACCCCAGCACTATCCAGCGAATGGGAGCGCCGCCCGCCAAGGGTTTGCAGGCGGCAAAACGATCGGCCATGCGCGAGCGCAGTTGCTCCTCAAATTCGGGATTTTTATCAGAGGCATCTCGAAAAGCGCTGCTCCAAATCAAATCGGCTACGGTTAAATGGAAGCTATCAGGAGGCAGTGCCACGATCGCACCCTCCCCTATTTCCTGCAATAGCCGTTGTTGGCTCGAGTGCAAATTACTATAAAATGCAGCATTTTCTGCATCTTCCCCCGCAGGGGGCGTAATCACCGAATAACCTGGAAAAGGTACCGGATCTCTCCGGCCTGCTTCGTCGGGCTTAAATTTTGGAGATTCCTGAATGTGTTCCACCTGGGACTTGTAGGAGTCCAGCAGCGTCATTCGCGCCACCCGATTTACGTAAGCTTGATAAGTATCATCCAATCTTGATTTCCTCGCGGTGACATACTCCCACACCAAATTTTATATTATGGCGCGGGCTTCCAACAGCCCTATTCAGGATATGTTGGACAAGCCTCGCGTGCAACTGTGATTTTTTTGGCTACTGAGCGTTTTTCATGCAAATTTACCTGTTTTGGGGGGAAGACGACTTTGCGATGGCGCAGGCTGTGACAAGTTTGCGCCAAACAGTCCTCGACCCCAACTGGGCTAGTTTTAACTATGACAAGATTATTGCCGATTCCGCCGACGCTGTGGTCGAAGGGCTCGATCGAGCCTTAACGCCGCCCTTCGGTACCGGGAGCCGTTTTGTCTGGCTGGCAAATACGACTTTAACGCAGCAGTGTTCTCCAGAACTGTTAGCGCAATTTGAACGGACGCTGCCGGTGATGCCCCCTACCACCGTGCTGCTGCTGACATCCGTCAAAAAACCCGACAGCCGGCTCAAATCTACCAAGTTAATTGTCCAGTCCGCCCAAGTGCGGGAATTTTCACCGATTCCGCCTTGGAATGACAAAGAATTAGCCCAGCGGGTGCGCCAAGTCGCGGGCGAAATGAACGTAAAATTGACAGCCACAGCGATCGAACTTTTGGCCGAATCCATTGGCAGCGATACCCGCGGGCTATACAGCGAACTCGAAAAATTGCGACTGTTTGCGGGCAACCGCAGCCAACCTCTGAACCCGGAAGAAGTTGCCGCACTGGTGCACTGTCACGCCCAAAATACCTTCCAGCTAGCCGATGCGATTCGCGAGGGCAATACCTCCGCCGCTTTGGATTTATTGGCAGGCTTAACTAGCCGCAGCGAGCCTGGTTTGAGGATTGTCGCCGGCTTGACTGGTAAGTTTCGGATTTGGCTTTGGGTAAAGGCAATGATCCAAGCGGGCGATCGCGATGATAAAATTGCTCAAGCTCTAGATCTCGGCAATCCGAAACGAGTATACTATTTTCGGCAAGAAGTCAAGAACGCCAGCTTAGAAAAACTGCAAAAAAGTTTGCCTTTGCTGCTAGACTTAGAAGCTTCTTTGAAGCGGGGGCGGGAAGAAAACTCAACCCTGCAAACCAAAGTTATAGAACTTTCTAGCTTGTTTCGCTGATGCGCGACAGGGCACAGGAGCGGCGCTTTACTGTAAATTTTTACAACAAATTTCGATAGCGGCTATGTGCTTGATGCCGGCTCGCGGCCCAAAAGGTCAATAGATACTAGAAATACTCTCAGAATGCCAAAGTAGAAGTTAATGTGGTAAATAAATATTGTCCGCCGAATGCCGATCGGTTAATATTATTTGCCGGCTCTCCACCCCCCCCCAAAAAAGAGCGCTACCCATGACACAACAGAACCCGCGGGAACTGCTCAAGCAAGGCGATCCAAACGCGATCGCATCTAGCATCAACCGTACACTCAAACCCAAAGGCATCAACGCCGATGTGACGCGGGACAACGGCTGCCTCCACATAATTCTGGAGGCAGACAAAGTACCGGATCAAATGGTATTGGTCGATTTCATCCGCACCGGCATGACGAAGCTGGGACTCGAATCAATTCACACTGTAAAGGTTTACGGGCGTCGAACAGGTGACGGATCGCCTGCGTGGGAAGATGAAATTGATCTGATGCCTGCCGAGCCCATGCCTTACCCCTTGGATAGTGGAATGCCTGACGACTCTGTAGGTTTAGATGATGTCGAGCCCGAAGGCGGAGACTATTATCAAGAAGGAGAATTCGATCGAGATGACGACGAGGAAGACGAAGACGAAGACGAAGATCAAGCCCCGCCTCCGAAAAAACAATTTCCCAAATGGGTAATACCTGTGGGTATCTTAGTACCTCTGGCGGCGATCGCAGGGCTTTTCTTTACTAAAACTTTCCCATTCGGCGACTCTAACCCAGAACCCATCGCCTCCGAAGCTGCTTCCCCCTCCCCCCAACCCTCATCTCCCCCTTCTAAAGCCGCTGTATCCTCTCCAGCCGCATCTCCAGGCACCCCACAGGCAGCCTCCCCTGCACCAAAACCCGCTCCCACTGCTGCTGCGCCAGCAAGCCCAGCTCCAGCTTCTCCTGCACCAAAAGCCGCCGCGCCTAAGCCTGACTCTTGGAGGGAAGCGGTTAACACAGCTCAGAAGGCAGCAATTTCCGCCCAGAAGGCTCAGTCTCAAAATGAGTGGATCGCAGTAGCAAGCGAGTGGCAGCAAGCGGTTAAGCTCATGAGAGCCGTACCGTCAACCAGCGCGAACTATCAAAAGGCTCAGCAAAAAGCGGCAGAGTATCAGGCTAATCTGATTGTTGCCAACCGCAGGGCGGCAGCAGCGCCTTAAGAGTTTTGAGTTTTGAGTTTTGAGTGGAATACTCGATTTGCTAAAAGTCAAAAGTCAAAAGCCAAAAGTAAAAAAACTTGTTTTTACGGAAAGCTTTCTTACTTTTGACTTTTTTCAATGTTATTTAAATGTCATTATTTAACTTGACCTATTGCTTTAACTCCAAAAGCTGTAATTATTTTTCCTTCAATCGTTTTTAATCTCCTTCTAGTTTCATTTGGGAAACGTCCTACTCTGACGAGATGTTGCTCAACGAAATTGAAGCACAGCACGGCGTATGACCACACCCAAACCAAGTGGTCTGGACATTACCGTAAACTGCGATCGGGTATGTTGCAACTAGCACCGATCAGACACAAACCCACTCCGCAAAATTCGCTGTATGTAGGCATAAAAAAAGTAGTCTTACAAAGACTACTTTTGCATCCTATAATAAGTGCCAAGGAGCGCAGATGAAATAATTTCCACCGCTAAGCATGAGAACCCTTTCTCTACTTCGAGAAACTCTTCGAGTTACACGCTAGCTTGAACACTCGATGGACTCTGCATACTGATTTCTCCTGACTTCACAAATCCGTAGTAAAAAGCGACGGCAGCAGTAAGGGCATTGAGCCAGATATTATTTCCAAAAAGTGGTGTAAGCCCGAACAAGGTATTTGCAAATGGCAGCAATCCTAAGATTGCACCTGCTGCATAAAGGATAGCGAAGATGCGATTGAACACAATGGCTCCGCTTAAGCTAGTAAATGCCGCAATTCCCCAAACACCCACTAAAATGCCAATTGCATTATGAAAATAGTTGGTGGGGAATACCCCGAATATATAGCCAAAGCCTGGTACGGAGGTAAAGTTCTCAGAGGGAGTGAAAAAAGCAGGCACAAATCCAGCTACGCCAAGTAACAAGAAAAGGAGACCTAGACTCAGAGCACCGTAACGAATTGAGGAATTTGAAGATGTTGATGTTTGCATGGCAGTATTTTGATTTTCAAAAATTTTTCGTGTGGACTAAACAAGTGTTTTACTGCTGTTAGAGAAACACAAACAGCTTGTAACTGACCATTCAACTCCTAGCGAGCGAGGTGGAGTACATCTCGAAGAACGCTATAACCAGCCATATCCCAAAGAAGATAGGCGACAAAACCAAGCATTGCTAGACGACCGTTCCATAGCTCTTGCTGCGGGTTCCAACCAAAAATCCAGGCATTGCGATCGGCACCGTTATAAGCCGGAGCGATCGTAGGGACTTGATCGGTATTGATTGTTGAACTCTTCGTTGAAGTCTTCATAGTGGTGAGTAGTTTTTAACTATTCTGTTTCGATTTCATGGTATCGAGTATATTTACTGGTATGGTCTACCATTAGACTTAAATTCTCTCTATATCTAAAGATTGGATTGGTAAGGCTCAACTGTTAATAATGAGCATAAAAAAGTATCCTTGTTTACAGACAATATAGGCGAGGCAATCCCGAACTCTTACTCTTGATGATTGACTTTAGAATCGATTGGAAGTTTAATTGCGTCAGTATGGGGTAGCATTCCTTGAGCATCGCTAGCGGGTACGTCTGGATTGTGGTGAAGATTAAGGACACCTTTTTCCGTCTGCTCCCCATCTGCCGAATAAGAGCCTGCAATGGTTGAAGATCCAACAGTTTTGGTCTCACCTGTTCGGTTGCGGATGAGAAATTGGAGGCGATGGGATGAGCGATCGCTTCTCCCTATGGGTTTGTGCTGGTTCCTGCGGTAATGTTGGCATCTAAAACAGCCTTTTCACCCGCATTTGCGGGTGCAAAAAGTTGAGCCTGTTGAGATGCGTTAACTTCTTGATTTGGCTCAAGTGCTTGATTAGGCATGGATACGCTACTCATTTCTAATTTCTCCGTAAATCAGTTAAACAATTACTGCGGTATCAATCTCTCCCCTTCCACTTCCACTGACTTCAGAACCTATCACCATCAGCCACAAGTGCGGTGAAATACTTATCGAAAGCCTGAGTTTCAAGGCTTTTGCTTCAACCTGCATTCAACGTACTCAAGCTTAAACTCTTACTGAGCAATTCTTTTCTTCTTAACACTATCTCGATTACCATTGTCACCTCATCCTACTGAGGACACAACCTATTATAAAGCCACTTTGAAAAAACGAATACAGTCGCCTTTGCTTTACGATCCTACCTGAGAAGGACGTTGTAAAAAGCACGAGCTGTTAATCTTATTAGGTAGAGCCAAGAGCCATCGTTATCTAACTTTTAATAACATTTCCGACTCATTATTTGGACTGCAAAATACTAGGAGAAAAGGAAATCGCGGCTACGCTAAGCCCCCTTACCCCTATGCGCTATCGCTAACGCGAGGCTAACGCCAACGCGCAGGCTTCGTCAACATGGAGGGGGCAGAAGTTGTTTCGCTTCTATTCAACAAAGCCTGCCGACCCAGGCCAAATTGAGTCCGCACAGGCGGGCTTGGTTTGGGGAGCATCGAGACTTCCAGTTTGTGGGCGATTTGCTACCGCCACGCGAGAGAGATTTTTTGAAATTCTTAATCGCCTGAAGAAGCAAGTTTGGATACCCTATCAAACGACTTATGAATATCAACAAAATCGCCTCTAGGTTATAGTCGCCGATTACCTGAAAGCTAATCAACCAACCGTTATTTATTTTCATCTTTTCAGATCAGCTTGCGATCGCAGTTTCTTGCCTTCCGGCATACCCCCGAAAGCACCTTCCTTTTTTACCTTACAAGGAACGCTCACTATGGCTAATCGAGAACATTTTGCTTATCTAGTGCAAGATGTCATTTGCTCTCATTGGTGCCGGGAGAAAAATTCACTGTTCACAACAGGAGAAGCAAGGGCATCATGCTAAAGCAGAAAACCGACATCGGTTCGCGATTAAGCCGAAGGCACCTACTTGGAATGTTTTTGGTAGGCATCACTGGGGCGATTGGATCGGCCTGTACCACCAACTCTATGGAGAGAATTACATCAATGAGAACAGACAAACCACAAAATCAGGATCAGGCATCTATGAACGGACGCCTGCTGGCACGACCAACGCAGCCTACGGGAACGGCACCAAGCGGTCTGCAACCTTTAGGACTTTCGACCAAGCGCGACGGACTCCTCTACGTGCCTAAAAATTACCAAGCTTCCCGACCCGCACCACTGGTGGTGATGCTGCACGGCGCAGGCGGCGACGCACGCGGCGGTCTGACTCCGTTCCAAAACCTTGCCGATGCCACTGGACTCATCCTGCTGGCACCTGCCTCGCGCCGCCAGACGTGGGATGTGCTCGTCGGTGGGTACGGCCCCGATATCGCCTTGATTGACCAGGCGCTGGCGCAGACGTTCAGCCGCTACGCTGTAGACCCTACCCGCATTGCGATCGAGGGCTTCTCGGACGGGGCTTCCTATGCCCTAAGTGTCGGCATCACCAACGGCGACTTGTTCAGCCATGTCATAGCGTTCTCGCCGGGGTTTATGGCACCAGCTTCACAGGTTGGCGAACCGCGTCTGTTCATCTCGCACGGCACGCGAGACTCTGTTTTACCGATCGATCCTTGTAGCCGTAAGATAGTGCCACAGGTGCGGGGTGCTGGCTACGATGTGGTTTATCGGGAGTTCGACGGCCCCCACACAATTCCCCCTGCGATTATAGACTCCGCACTGGACTGGTTCACGGCATAGCAGGCTATTCTCGTAGAATCTAAATTTGTCAATTCTCAATGAACACAAAAGGCACAGTAGGATTCGACATCATCAGCACCTGCTTCAGTTTGGAAAAGCCTCTCTCGATCACGTTGGCATCAGTTGCTGAATGCGCTGTGGTTCCTCTCCCAGCCAATCTAGATTCTGGGCAGTGCTGTCGAAAATTGATGAGGTTTTGAATGGCTCAAACTCGCCGCGTGATGCTGCTTCTGCCGTTTTTGCTAACAGCGATCGCACCTGCTCGTCATTCATTGGCTGGAACGTCCGCACCGCCTCAAACGCTTGATCGAGAATCTCCATGCTGTCAATTCCCGTAATCACAACCGATGTAGGTAGATTCAGCGCATAGTGCAGACACTCAATTGGCGTTACCGTATTTGACCGTAACAAAATCCCGTTTGCCATGCTTTTCATGCCAAGAATGCCGATGTCCTGTTTAACCAGTTCTGGCACAACCAGCTTCGCAAAGCTTCGGTAGTGTGCATCCATCACATTCAGCGGCAACTGAGCTGCATCAAATTTAAACCCATAACTAGCTGCAACTTCCAGCATATGCAGATGAATCTGGGGGTCTTTGTGTCCGGTGAAGCCAATATATCGGAGTTTGCCAGCTTCCCGCGCCTCAATTAAGGCAGCATTTGCCCCTTCTGGGTCGAAAACTCGATGCGGGTCCTCGAACCGGAGGATTTCGTGGTGCTGGACGAGATCGATGCAATCAACTTGCAGGCGTTGCAGTGATTCGTCTAGCTGTCTTGCGGCTTCTTTCTTGGAGCGACCGTCAATTTTCGTCATCAGGAATACTTTGTCTCGGTAGCCATCGCGGAGAGCTTTCCCCATGCGAATCTCGCTGGCTCCACCGTTGTAATCCCAACTGTTATCCATAAAGGTGATGCCGCGGTCGATCGCAGTGCGAACAATCCGGATACCCAGTTGCTCATCAACATACTTCAATCCGATGTGCCAACCACCCAATCCGATCGCAGAAACCCTCTCTCCTGTGCTGCCAAGAGTTCGGTATACCATTTCTGAGTTTGACGTACTTTCTGACATCTGTTCTCCTTGTTTTGCAGCTATTGCTTAAGTGCATATAGCTATGAGCAAATTCAAACGCAGGGAAACGTTTACAACATCTTGCTAGAGACACACTAAAACTGAGTATTGGCAATTTAGGAGGTGTGAGGTACACGGTTGAGTTGATGCGTTATGCGATCGATCGTGAAGAGGAGATGCCCGACTTCTCTAAGAAGTCGGGCATCTCAACTGATTCATAATCCACGCTCATCGCGTTGGATCGTCACTTACCTTAACAATCAGCTTGCCAAAGTTTTTCCCCTGCAGTAAACCAATGAAGGCGTGGGGAGCATTTTCCAAACCATCTACAACGTCTTCTTTATACTTGAGCTTCCCTTCCTGCAACCACTTAGAAACATCGTTTACAAACTCTGCCTGACGGTGTTGGTAATCTCCCACAAGAAAACCTTTAATTAACGCTCGTTTAACCAACAATGGCATCAAATTAGGGCCAGGAGGAGGAGTTTCTGCGTTGTACTGCGAGATTAAACCAACCACTGGTATTCTTGCCCCAAGATTAATCTGCTGCAACACGGCTTCTAAAATTGGACCCGCCGTATTGTCAAAGTAAACATCGATTCGGTTAGGACAAGCAGCTTTCAGTGCTGAACTGAGGTCTTGAGTTTTGCGGTTAATACAGGCATCAAACCCTAATTCTTTCACTACGTAATCGCATTTCGCCTCATTCCCAGCCACCCCCACCACCCGGCAGCCTTTGAGCTTGGCAATTTGTCCCGCTACAGAACCGACTGCGCCAGAGGCAGCAGAAACAACAACCGTTTCGCCTGCTTGTGGTTGCCCAATATCAAGCAGCGCAAAATATGCCGTCATTCCAGGCATCCCCGTTATGCCCAACGCATAGGAGATGGGTGCTTGATTGGGGTCAAGCTTACGCAACGTTTCGCCTTTCGATACGCCATAAGCTTGCCAGCCGTCATAACCCAGCACAAAATCTCCGGCTGAGAATTGGGGATGGTTCGATTTCACCACTTGGCTGACTGTGCCACCGACCATCACGGAACCCAATTCTGCCGGAGAAGTATAAGATTCGCGATCGTCGCTCATGCGTCCGCGCATATAGGGGTCGAGGGACAGGTAAATCGTGCGGTTGAGAACTTCGCCTTCCCCTGGTTCTGGGATTGGGGTTTCGACTAGGGCGAAATCACTCTCTTTGGGTTCGCCAACTGGGCGGCTTTTGAGTAAGATTTGTTGGTTAATTGAATTAGGCATTGATGGTTCCTATTTTTTTCCAATGGGTGGAGCATCGATTAGTGCTATACTAAGCTGGACAATCATCTTAACAAGCCTACTAACGATTGCAGTTGATAATCACTGGCTCAACATCTTTCATCAGACATAATTAGAGAGCATTACCGAACGCGATCGGCAATACGTTCAATATTTACGACAGGACGAACTATGGAAGCATTGATTGAAGAAATTGTACGCAAGCTTCATCATCTACCTGAAGTAAAAATCCTAGAGGTACTAGATTATTAGAACGGCTATCCGACAGTTGGACAGTTGCGTGGTGATGGGCACCAGCTCCAAGTCACCTCTCAAAAAGGTTGCTATTTAACCGTTCAACAATGAAACAATTAAAACTATTTTTTTAGGAAATTTATGACAACATTGTTAAATGAGATTGCTCACTGTCCTCACGTAAATTTTTGTATTCAAAATCCATCAGTTGACCATCCATGTCGTGAGATTGTTTTTTCCCAATCATCTTCTACCCTGAACGAATACCAAGTACCTGAACCGTGGAGCGGATGTATAGAACAAGCTCCTATCTTATTTCTAAGCTCCAATCCGTCCATTAGTTCAGTTGAAGACTATCCACGTTGGTCATGGTCAGATGATGCCATTGATGATTTCTTCAATAATCGCTTTGGTGGTGGACGCAAGGTAGGGATTAAAGATGGCATAAAATCGCTACAAAAAGATGGAACGTATAGTGGTGGTGTTAACTTTTGGAGTGCGGTTCGACAAAGGGCTGCCGAGCTGTTTCAGCGTAATGTCACTCCTGGAATTGACTATGCAATTACTGAAATAGTGCATTGTAAGTCAGTAAAGGAAATTGGTGTCAAAGAGGCGCAAAACCAGTGCGTTCAGAGTTACTTGCAAAAAGTCTTGCAAATGGCAGCAGCACGGGTTGTTGTAGTACTGGGAGAGCGGGCAAAAAAGGCAATGCAAGATGAGTTCAATATCCCTAAAGATGTTTCTCTGTTCGGACCGATAGCGATCGGTGGTCGAGAAAAGCTGATTACTTTCCTTCCTCACCCAAGTGCGTTTGGTATTAAAAAATTTGCTAATTGTCTAAAATATGATGAACTTGAAAGCTTACGTGCATTTTTACGTTAGTCCAAATACAAAAGCAAAATCCTTTCCATCACGGAACCCAATTCTACCGCAGAAGCATAAGATGCTCGATCGCTCATATGTCCGCGCATATAGGGGTCAAGGGACAGGTAAATCGTGCGGTTGAGAACTTCGCCTTCCCCTGGTTCTGGGATTAGGGTTTCGACTAAGGCGAAATCACTCTCTTTTGGTTCCCCAACTGGGCGGCTTTTGAGTAAGATTTGTTGGTTAATTGAATTAGGCATTGATGATTCTTATTTCTTCCAATGCGTTGAGCATGGATTAGTGCTGTACCAGGCTGGACAATCATCTCAACAAGCTTACTAATGATTGAAGTTGATGATCGCTAGCTCAACATCTTTCATCAGACATAATTAGAGAGCATTACCGAACCTAATTTGCAATACATTTAACTGAAAGATTATGACCACGATCGAATCGAATAAACAAGTTGTATTGAAGTACGTTGAGGCATTCAACCGAGGTGATTTAGAAGCACTTCAGGAGCTTTTTACTCCAGACGCATTAATTCAAGGCGTTTTAGGGTGGGGTAAATTGGCTAAGGCTATGCCGATTTGGAAGGAGCTTCACGAGGCGTTCGCAATCAATTTGACTGTGGAGGAAATTATTGCGGAGGGCGATACAGTTGCAGTGCGTTACACTGAGCGTGGATCGTTTGTCGGTTCCTTCCGAGGGCAGGAGCCAACGGGTAAATCATTTGAACTTGTGGCGATGGAATGGTTCACTCTGCTTGATGGGAAGATTCAGCGCCGTTGGGGTGCTCGTGATGCTGCATCCCAAGCCCGCCAACTCGGTATGAACCTTGGATAATGAACTTCATCTAATACTGTTTATGGTAACGATCGCGAAAACAAGCAGTCAAAGCGATGCAGAAGCTGGCAGTATTCGGTGGAACAGGGATTATTGGGCGTGGCATCACTGAATATCTTGATACTCAGGATGATTGGCAAGGCATTGGCGTTGCCCGTCACCCATCCTCACCGTCGGACAAAGACGATCCGTAGGTCGATCGCTCAGCAATTCGATCGCCATCCGGTTGCTCTTGGCTCCCCATCTCATTATTTTGCCGTGCGGCTTTGTCACTCAAAAAAGTTAACAGCGAAGGCGATAAAGATGAGTGGCTGTCTTTTCCAAAAGCGCGTTCAGTACCAATGCCACCTGTTCCAGGTAACAACCGATTTAACCAACCGATCGCAGTGGTAGAAAGCCCTGGAAAAAGAGCATAGAGTCTGGCACTAAACCAAGTCCAAAGTGGCACAATTACCTCTGCATCACCCCGTCGAAATCCCGCAATCGTCTCACGAGCAACCTTTTCGGCACTCGTCGAGATTAAAGGCAAGGAATCAGCAATGCTGAACCAGGTAAACTCCTTGCGGTGCTGACCTTTGAACATAGCGTGGTCTATCACGCCCGTGCGGATGAAACCGGGACATACCGTTGTGACAGCAATCCCGTCCTTTGCCAGTTCTGTCCGCATCCCTTCCGACAAACCGGTTAAGGCAAATTTGCTGGCGCAATACGCCAACATATGCGGAGAAACTACCTTGCCGCCGATGGAAGAGATATTAACGATGCGTCCAGCCTGTCGTTGACGCATTTCCGGGAAAACCGCATAAGTAGTGTATAGCGGTGCCCAGAAATGCAGCTTCATCAAATCGTCATAGTCCTCGATCGTCAATACGTCCATTGGCCCCACAAGGTCGGTGCCTGCGTTGTTAATGAGGATGTCGATCTGACCGAAGCGATCGCGCACCTGCTGCACCATCTGGTCAACCTGGGAGCGATCGGTGACATCACAGGGAACAGTCAGCACCTCTCCACCGCACTGCTCCAGCTCGACACGCGCCCTTTCGAGTTCTGCGCGATCGCGGGCACAAATTGCCAAACGCGCTCCTTGCTGCACCAACTGGCGTGCCATAACCAAACCAAGTCCGCGAGAACCACCCGTAAGCAGCACCGTCTTGCCTGTGAGATCGTATTGACGTTCGCGCCACGATCGCACCACCCAAAGCACGACGAGCAAAGCGCCCACGCCAACTGCCAAAAGAATAAGAGGATTCTGATAATCTATATAGAAATTCATGATTAAAACTCAAATGCTGATGTATTGTGAAGCGCAGTCTACCTTATTACCTGAACCTGATCTAGCAATCCTAAATCATTTGTGAATTTCTTACTCCCTTCCCTTACTAAGGGGAGGGTTGGGGTGGGGTAAAAAATTTACGACTCCTGCAAGGATTGCTATACTAAAACCTTAAACTTCTGCTCTCCTCTGACTAAGAGGTTGTCATATTTGAGCTAATGCTGTGTCTAATATAGCAATCCTAAATCATTTGTGAATTTCTTACTCCCTCCCCTTGGTAAGGGGAGGGCTGGGGTGGGGTAAAAAATTTATGGCTAAAATTAGCAATACCTATCTACCTCTTCGCTTTAAGTTGTTAGCCATACTTTTTTATTCTAAACAGAAGCTGCCCTCAAGGGAGAACTTCTGTTTAGAAGCTGCTGTTATGGCGATCGCCACCTACTAGAGTGCGGGAGCTAAAAAGCTATTCTCTTATTGCACAATCAGTTCCCCCCTCAATAAAAAGCCATCGAGCTACTTACCGGCGAATGCTTTGTCTTGTAATGAGAGGGTTGGCTGTTATTGCAATTAGGTTGCCATTTCTTGCTGAATCCTGCTCTTGGCAGCTTTAAACTCGGTTGCCATTTGCTCTTTTTGCTCGTCGCTGCAATTGTTGTCAATCGCCGAGAACATGGTAGATTCTTCTTGGCGAATGTGGTCGCCAACCGCCTCCATCAGGTCTTTAATTTTCGATCTAAACTCGTCGGCATTAGTGGGGTCCATAGCCTTAATTTCATCGAGCATCTGCTTCATTTGCGCTTGCTCATCGTACAGTTCTTGAGTGTTGTCATCACCGTAGAACGAGCGAACTTTGGGATAGACGACTTCTTCTTCAGCTTGAGCGTGTACCAACAAATCTTTGTAGAGTTGTCCGAAATACTCTTGGAGCTTTTGAGGATCTTTAGTAGCTCCGATTTCGGTGAAGATAGTATTCGTCTTGTTGTGATCCAGCCGGATGAGGGTCTGGATGTTCATATCTTGTTTGTCACTGTTTTGGGTGGCTATGCTGCCAAATACACCCGACAATGCAGCAACTCCATCTTGCACCCGGGCCCAGAGTCCCTGGTCGGCGTCTTTACCAGTCATTTCGCGGACACCCACCAATTCGAGCATTCCTTTGAGTTGTTCTTGGTGAGCGCGACTTTCAAAATTGACGGTATTCAAAGGGCCAATTGCCACTTCAATATCAGCTCCCACCTTCTGAGCGGCTTTGTGAATAATGATTCCACTCATGGCTTGAGCATGCTTCATCAGTTCGTGGTGAAGGAGTTTCTGATAATACGTAAACTCCTCGCCTGACATCATCTTCTCAAACTGCGGAATAAATATCTTGGTCGCAGCACTAGGTTCAGCTTGAATGCCGTATTGAACGATCACCGTCTCTATAATGCCCAGGTTTTTCTGGTCATCTTCAAGCATATTCTGGAGACGCTTGCGAACATCGTCATCAGGGCAGGCATCTATTAGCTTTTGATCGTTGGAGATAATTAAATTTTGAAAGGCTTTCAAGTCTGCCAATCTTTCGCCGATCGCAGCCCGTTTTGTATCGTCTAACGTTGTAACCATGTTTAGTTATCCTCGGTTAAATAATCTGATTGATACTGTTGTTATCCTGTTTACCAGGCGATTTTTGCTCGGCTTTATTTGCAAATAAGGCAGTGTCTCGACCAGGTTATCTGCTGAGCTACCTTTCACCTGCATCACAAATTTGCGCGATTTTCAAGAATCTGTTTAACGGGAGTCAGTCCCTTGATTTGGACTTCCAACAACCTTGGGAGCCGCTCCAGGAGCTTCAGGTTCACTACCGGGACTAACGTCAGTACCGGACTGTTGGCCGGTCATGCGATATCTCTCATCAAGTGGAGTTTCACCCTCTTCTGTGGTCGGTATACTTGTTTGGGTTCCAGGATTATCTTGAGGGTCATATTTTGCATCATCTTGCCGAGTATCTGGAGGATTCTGTGATGTCATGATTTGCACTTGTTTTTGACCTTACTCTACAAGGCTATCATTCAGTTTCAAGTAGGTGTTCTATCCTTAGACATGACTCGTTCTACCACTAATTCTAGAGGAAGTCTTGATGGAGAAAAATTGGACAAAATATGTATGTTGCACAAAATATGTATGGGCAATCATTCTCCATCGGGCTTAACATTTGCTGTACGCCCAACACCGCTGTAGAAAATCATCCGTACTTTTCCCCGCTGTATCGATTACCGTGTGTTGCCCTGTGCTTCGGTGTCCCGATCGCGGCGTCCCAGCAGGGTGCCAACAGCGGTAAGAACCTCCGGCACTGCGAGTACAATGGAGGCGATCGAGCAAACCGTCGCAACTTGGCAGTATTCACAAAACGCCTTGTTCTCGCTCCATTCCTCACGAGCTAACTCGACATTGGTCACTCCGTCCAAGACGAGCTTGATACCCATTGCAATGGGTAGCAAAGGGTTGCGCCTAGCGCGGTCTAGACCACCAGCAGCAGCTACCCAAGCAGTGAGGGCATAATTAGCCACCATTATTGGCCGGTCGGGTGAGTTGAATTTGTTGTAAGCGTAATTAGAAGCATCAACGCGGTCTGCATCGAAAAGCTTTTGTCCTGGCGGATCGGGTAGGTGATTAACGATCCCAGTCTGGTAGAGTGTGACGGCTTGTCCCATCGAACCCCCAAGCATAGATAAGCCGATAATCCATCGCCGACGGGTCATGTGAGGGTTCTTTCCTTGACGCAGCTCCTCACTCAGTTGTTTTGCGTCCATAAAGCGCAATCCTCAATAATAATAATGTATGCGTTAACGGTCAAATCAGCGATACACGAAGCGGTTCACCAAAAACGAATAGGATACGCACTAGGAACCCAATTCAACGACGCGATCGTCCTGCGCTGAGAGTGTATAGATTTCCAATCATTTTATGGATTCAGTTTGATGCGTACCACTTACCTAAGAGGTACTTTAAATAAAGCGCTGTATTTCAAGCTCTTGTATACAAAAGCTTGAACTCGGTTAATATTAATAAGTCCTTTCTTTAGGTAGACCCTCAGACCAAGTAATAGCATTAAAGTTTAAGAGAGGGCTTTTTAGTGAATTAAACCTTTTTATGGGGAAAACGAATAAGAAATTTTTTCTGAGTAAAAACGGTTTCATCTTTAAAAAGCTCCCCAAGAGGTTATCTTAGGGAGCTTTGTTAGTCCTTCTAGCAGGTTTGTAAAGTCGATGGTTTCCTAATTACTTTCCCAACACCCGGTAAAAGATCAGAAATCACTCTCTAGGTAAAGTCATGCGACTCTAATCCTCAGTAGGCTTTTGTAATTTACGACCTGCCAAGCATTTTGAAATAGCTTTCCCAAAATTGCTTCTGGGCTTCGATTGACTGACGAGCTACCATAGCCTGAAATTCCAGAGAACTCGTGACCACCTGTTCCTGAAATTTCAGCGTGTTAGCGACACTATCGCGGACGTTGGGCATATTGGAACTTGGCATATGTGGCATCATGGATGTCCAGCTAGTAAAAATCCCTGTCTGCAATTCGCTTAACTGTCTTAGGTATTGTTGGAGGTTACTATTCCAATCCATCATGTTTCTCCTTTGATTGGGGTATTAAATACTGATTGTCTTGTCTGCAAACAATCAAGTTGATAATCAATTATAGCCTGTATAGTCTGCAAGGGATAATAACCATGTTTTTTAAGCGCACTTGTAAATAAGATTTGTATGATAAGCAAGCTGTAATCACTACCTAACAAGCCTTACAGCTTGTCAAAAAATACATTTCAACGCCTATGCAACCTGGGCAATAAGGTTGAGTTAGTTCCATCAAAGCCTAACTACTGATGATTGTGCCGATTTTCGATTTTCGATTTTCGATTTTCGATGGGGAGGAGAAGATGCTTCCGGATTCAGGCGTGGGGATAATCCAAAATCCCCAAATCCTGAAATCAGTAATCCAAAATCTGCAAGATCCCGGCTTCATCTCCGGAGCTTTAGTCAAAGGAACAATGCAAAATCTAAAATCCCAAATCCCAAAGTGTTTGGCTTGAGATTGAGCTTGGAGAAATGACGAAAACTTCCTGATACTACTACTGACGGAATCCGCTTCCACAAGCATCCCGCTTGAACTTGGTAGCGCTTAATAACGCGAGAATTAAAAGATAGTGAGGATGTATGCAAGAAGCCTATATTGTCTCAGCATTACGCACGCCGCTCGGTCGGTTTGGAGGTGTCTTTACGGACTTTTCCCCAGTGGATTTAGGGGCACACGCCATGCGAGCCGCCTTGGAGCAAGCCGGAGTATCGGGTGACGCTTTAGACCTGTACATTTTTGGCAACGTACTTAGGGCAGGTCACGGACAGTTATTGCCCCGTCAGGCAGCTTTCAAAGCCGGAATACCGGATACAGTGAACGGGTATGCCGTAGACATGGTGTGTTCGTCGGGAATGATGAGCGTGATGAACGCCGTCACAGCTATCCGCGCTCAAGAAGCCGAAATCGTACTGGCGGGCGGCATGGAAGCTATGTCTCAGACTGGATTTTTCTTATCCCACCGAGCCAGATGGGGGTACAAATTACTGCTAGGTTCGCCAGAGCAACTCACGGATATTTTGCTCCACGACGGACTCACCGACGCCACCACCTCCGAAACAATGGGAGAGCAAGCTGAACGGCTGGCAGCAGCTTACCAGATCACGCGCCCTGAGTTGGACGAAGTTGCCTTCTATTCACAAGCTAGGGCAGCGATTGCAACCGAGCAAGGTTTCTTCAAGAAGGAGATCGTACCCATTGAGATCAAAGGGAAGAAAGGTCCGCAAATCGTGGATAAAGATGAGGGAATCCGCCCCGAAACCACGTTAGAGAGCCTTGCCAAACTCAAGCCTGCTTTTGGAGAAAATGGAGTATTCACTGCGGGCAACAGCAGTCAGATATCGGATGGAGCAGCAGCGCTAGTCTTAGCAAGCAAAACGGCCGTGGAACACTACGGACTTAAACCAATAGCACGGGTAATTGGAGGAGCGTCGATAGGTGGGGAAGCTTGGCGATTCCCCGAAGTTCCCATCCTGGCAGTCAACAAGCTTTTAGACAAGCTCAAGATGAGAATCTACGATTTCGATGTGTTCGAGAACAATGAGGCGTTCGCTTTAAGCAGCGTGCTGTTCAACCGGACGCTGGGCGTTCCTTACGAAAAGCTCAACGTCTATGGGGGAGCGATCGCTTTGGGGCATCCCATCGGGGCTTCTGGGGCGCGAATCATCGTCACGCTGCTCAACGCCTTGCAGGAGCGAAATGGGCAGCTAGGACTGGCATCTGTGTGTCATGGCACTGGCGGCGGTACTGCGATCGCAATTGAGCGGCTTTGACAAGGAAAAAGGCGAAAGGAATAGGGAAAAATTGTTTTCTTGTTCCTTTTGCCTTTCTCCTTTCACCTTTTTCTTTTTCCTCCATACAGTGGAAGAGTGGCTTATGACATCTTTGGGACTGGAAGATAAAGTCGTTTTAGTAACGGGCGGTAATCGAGGGATAGGAGCGGCGATCGTTAGTCTGTTGCAGGAGTTGGGAACTCAGGTAGCTTACACCTACCGCAGCAGTAGTGAGGATCAGCATGGGGCTTTGGCAATCCAAGCCGATGTGACTGACAAGGCAGCGATGGAGGCAGTGGCACAACAGGTTGAACAAAAACTAGGGTCAATTTACGGGATTGTGGCGAATGCTGGGATTACCCGAGACAACTTCTTTCCCAAACTAGCGATAGAAGACTGGGACGCGGTAATCGACACAAACTTAAAGGGAGTCTACAACACACTGATGCCCGTTATCCCCAAGATGTACGAGCGGGGAGAAGGCTCTGTTGTCTGCATCAGCTCGATTTCGGGTGAGCGGGGAAACCTCGGTCAAACTAACTACGCCGCATCCAAGGCGGCTGTAATTGGTTTAACCAAGTCCCTAGCTAGAGAGGCAGCTCGGTACGGGGTACGGGTCAACGCTGTGTCACCGGGATTTATTGAGACTGATATGGTTAAGTCGGTTCCAGACAAAGTGAAAGAGCGTATTGTGTCTGAGATTCCGCTGCGTCGCTTCGGCAAGCCTGAAGAGGTTGCTTGGGCAATTGCGTTCCTGCTCTCGCCGATCGCCAGCAGCTATGTCACGGGCGAAGTTCTCCGAGTCAACGGTGCTCATCACACTTGACGGCAATGGCGATCGGCACAGGGTTGAAAATTCAGAGTAATAAAATTAGATAAAATTGGAGCCAAGCATGAAAACAGCGATTGAAGAGCGGCGAATCAATGTCCGCGGTTTAACCACCCGCTACTTTTCGGCGGGTAATGATGGCTTACCGTTAGTGCTGTTACATGGAGATAGTGCCAGCGCTCTTGATTGGTCTTGGGTGCTTCCCAAACTCGCAGCTACGCATCAGGTGTACGCGCCAGATTTTCCAGGTTTTGGCGAGAGTGCTAAACCCAACCGCGAGTATTCACTAGAGTTTTTCAAACAGTTCCTAAGCGATTTTCTGGACGCGCTTGGAATTGAGCGGGCGGTGCTAGTGGGCAACTCGCTAGGTGGGCAGGTTTCCCTGCGCTTTGCGCTGTCCCATCCGGAACAAGTGGCGGCTTTGGTACTGGTAGACAGTTCCGGGCTAGGTAACGCGGTCACTCCGGCTTTGTCCCAGTTAACTGTGCCTTTGTACGGGGAGACTGCGATCGCCTGGTGCCAAACGCCTCTTGGCGCGAAGCAGCGGTCTTTGTTACGGACCTCGCTGCTTTTTGCCCACCCCTCAAAGGTTCCCGATGTGTGGCTGGAGGAGCAGGAGCGAATGGCGCAAATGCCTGGTTTTCTTAAAGCCACCGTGTCCTCGCTGCGTGCCCAGCTTAATGTATTTGGACAGCACCAGGTATTGCTCGACTCTCTACCGCAGTTGCAGATGCCCACTCTTGTCGTTTGGGGTAATGATGACCTGGTTTTGCCCAAAAGCCACGGTCAAGATGCCGTCAGTCGCCTAAAGCAAGGACAACTCGCGTTGATACCCGACTGCGGTCACCTACCCCATGTCGAGCGTCCCGAACTCTTTACTGAGGAGTTAAGTAAGTTTCTCGCTGGAGTTGGGTTTTAGCAGCCCCGCAATGTTTGAGCGGGAACTCAAGACCTCACTTTCGGATGGTATTCTTCCGCCCCTTGTCGGAAGTAGCCAACTATACAACCTTAATTGATGGCCTATTTCTGAACCGAGCGAGAACTCATCCAGAGGGAACAATTTCTGGGATGCCCGGACGCAACTGCGCTCGTGTTTTCCAAAAGCAGCAACATCCACTGCGACAGAGATTAGCTGATGTTGGAAATTCTCTCAAATCTACGGCAAAGTCTGTCTCCAATATCCAGTAAAGCAGTAAAGGAGCAATGAAAATGGTATCGACTATTGATGACACCAAGCGCCTTGCGATCGCCACAAAGCTGGCAGATATGAAAGCGCTACAAAATCTGCTGATTAGCAACGAGGAGAAATTCATTCAGGATTGTACTGATGATGAGATTCGCAAGCGGCTACAGGATATGCTCGAAGACGATCGCAAAAACCTGGGCATTCTCGATACTGCGATCGTTCAGTACGGTGTCCAGAGCGAGCTTAAGGAAACAACCCAGAAGCTCGTAGAGCAAGTTGAGAAACTAATCGAAGGCTCAGAGCTAACTTTGTTTGAAAAAGTATTTGAGCAAGAATTGCTCAAGCACAAGCAGACGATGACTGGGCTGCTAATTCACAAAGCTGCTCAAGTTGTTGGTGCGGATATTGAAGCTGCGATCGCTCCTTTAAATGCAGTTAACTTTGAAAACTGCGCTCATCAAGAGCAACTCAAAGGAATTCTGGAAATTCTAGGCGTTCGCGAATTGACAGGACAAGAGCCATACCAAGGATTGTGGGGACGGGTTCAAGATGCTGTCGCCGCCTTATCAGGCGTGGCGGGTAGTGTGATAACGCGCACCGATGATGAGATGAGTATCCGCGACCTCCTCCGCATGGATCATACTAAAGCCGATACCTTATTCGCGGAAATTTTAGGTGCTGACGAACCTCAAAAAATTGCAGAGTATTTTGGACAACTCTACAAAGATATAAAAGTTCACGGTACAGCCGAAGAACAAGTTCTCTACCCGGCAATTCGTCCGTATTACGAACACACGCAGGAAATATACGAGCAAACCGATGACGTGATGGAGATGTTAGATGAAATTAAGCCTTTAGAGCCAGCTTCATCTGAGTTTAAAGCCAAAATTGAGCAGTTAAGAACTGCGACGAGAAATCACATAAATCAAGAAGAAAAAGATATATTCACCCTAATCAGAGACAACTTCAGCCACGAGCAGCAGAAGCAAATGGCTACCGAGTTCAAAACCGTTAAAAGCCAACTACAAGAGCAAATGGCTGATTCCACTAGCGTAACAGCAAACTAATCAAAGACGAAGTGAAGAGCTAAGCAAAACTTAGCTAAGTTTTGACATTTCTAACCCTCAAGTGAAACTTTTCATCAAAAATCATTTTGGGACTTTGTGTAATTATGAACAATCCAATGACGTGGAAGTACATATTTCAACTCAAGGCTGCGATCAATTGGATCGAATCTCTGGCTTTGTTGTTTGCCGACCGATGGATTCGCGAGTTTCTTGGTGAGAAACCCCTCACCAATCCTGAGTATTTACAACTGTTTGTCGTGTTGGTATTTGTTATCGGAATTGGCTATTGGTGGGTCAGTCAGGACATCTCCCGCAATCGCGAAATTGTAAAACTTGGAATTTACGCGCAATGTTCCGTCTTCGTTGTGCTAGCTTATCAAACTTTGGTAGGCAATGTTCACCCATTTTATCTAATCCCGGGTGTGATTGACCTTATCTTTGCCATTCTCTTCGGCCTGTTTCTCTACTCCTATGCTCGGACTAAACCGACTTTTGAGTGACCATATATAACCCTTAACAAGAAACTTTGTATTGGATCTTAGAGAGGAGTGAATGTTAGAGACAAACCTTTAGCTTCGTTTGGTAAAGATAAGCCTATTAAGTTTTGAAATTCGGTTATAAGCTTTTTGTAATTGGTGTCGGGTCTGGAGGATTTCCCACTTCCTAACCGGCGGCTAGTTATGGTGTTCGTGTCGCGATCGCAGAACAGGATTCACTAGGCGGTACTTGTGTCCTCCGAGGCTGTATTCCTGAAAAACTGGCCTTGCATAATAGACGGATGAACTGTATTCACGCTTCTATCCAACAACGCGCGGCAAAAATGGCGATCGGCGCGGCAAACACAACTACTTTTGGCGTGACTGTGGTAAACAATTTATTTAATTCTATTCTACTAAATGATATCGAACCTCCATTAAAAAGCAATGCTTGATAATGTATGTCAACGGCAATGGTTTTCGGCTGAAGGGGTAAGAAAAGAGCTAGGAGGTAGAGCGGATAAGGGTTCCGCCCTTATAACTCGCTGATAAAAGCGGCTTTTATGGGGGGATTTACTGGTTAATTCTGCGGTGCATTGGTGATATTGTTCCAAGTTTTTTACCCAGTTTTCTCCACCTAAGCCCACCCCAAATGTACTGCGTCTTCGATAGATTCTCCCGGCTTCTTTGGGACGACAGACATATTTTTGTCCCTGATGTCTGTTGATTTCATCCCCTTGCAGGGTTGACTTTAAATAAGCTAGAGACATCACCAAAATCATTGAGTTCAATCGGTTTCCTCTTAATCCAGTGCCTTCTAGATTATAGCCCCCACTTTTACAGTCTCGGAACATTGTTGACACTATCCTCTACGCGGCTTGTCACCCAACCCGTGACATTATCGCTGGAGGGGCAGGGCGGGCGATGGATCTAATTCAGCGGCTCTCACCCCAATTAATGGATACCTTGCTGCTGCAATTCGGAGCGGGCTTTA
Organism: Microcoleus sp. MON2_D5; assembly: GCF_036701905.1. NCBI lineage: Bacteria > Bacillati > Cyanobacteriota > Cyanophyceae > Oscillatoriales > Microcoleaceae > Microcoleus > Microcoleus sp. MON2_D5. The sequence goes on along the minus strand of NZ_JAUBRM010000032.1, from coordinate 46,355 downwards.
AGCTGCAGAAAACCAGCGAACCGAAGTCCGAAGATGCTCCAGATAATTTATTTGAGCCGATCGCAGGCTTCGATCGCGTTGAGGGAGATTTTAGCAAGCAATCACGGGCGAATAGCTATTCCACCTGGCTGGAAACCCATCCCACGGCAAAGTGGGGTGCGATCGCCGTTACAGCGCTGGGAGCCTTCGGGTTCGCCCTGCTGGCAGTGTAAGCCTTCAATTTGAATAGACTTATTGCAGAAGTGGGAACTTCTTAACAGGGAACAGGAAACAGAAGTGCCTATCCCAAACATTTGCAACAGCTCTAATCTTTCTTGAGGGGAAAAGGCTCATTCATAAGACAAACTCAATCCCGAACAAGCGAGCCCGGGGTTGCCGGCGCGCCAGCTTGGACGAGATGGCGACCACTTCTTATCCTGTTTGGCATAACTCTCTCGATCGGCTGAGTGTAGGCTACGGGATTAATGCCATTAATAAAGATTGGGCAACACCCCTTCTCCAAACCGATGAGGGACAAAAACAGCTATCGCCTGAAAATCGGGCGGTTGCCGTTACCGAGGACTTGCTAAAACTGGGGCGTAAGGCGTTTTACTCGGAAACCTTTGGGAATGAAGTCTTTCAAAAGGATGCGGTTGGTGCTCTTGATAGCCCAATTAACCCTGTTACCCTTCAGAATTCTTCAACAAAATTGACCCCACGCCCGGTGAACCCGGTTTAAACCAAACTATCAGGATGTCCGGTTAAAAGAATCACCAAGAATCGGATCACTGATAAATAAAACTGATTTAGAGGATGAAAAATAATGCAATTGAAGCCAATCAATCAGCAAGTTGTTGCCGTCGTTGGAGCTTCCAGCGGCATCGGACGCGACACCGCTCTTCAGTTTGCCAAGCGAGGGGCCAAGTTAGTTGTCTCCGCTCGCAGTGAGTCGAAGCTAGCCTCCCTAGTGGATGAGATTCGGGGCTTCGGTGGTGAGGTAACGGCTGTAGTTGCCGATGTGTCGGTGTTCGAGCAGGTCAAAGCGATCGCAGACCGTACCGTCGAAGTGTATGGGCGACTCGATACGTGGGTGCACGTCCCTGCTGTCGGCATTTTTGCCACATTCGACAACACCACACCCGAAGAGTTTAAGCGCGTTATTGATGTGACCTTAATGGGGCAGGTATACGGTGCAATGGCGGCGCTACCCCATCTCAAGCGTGAGGGACGGGGGGCGCTGATCCACATCTCTTCAATGGAAGGTGTGCGAAGTCTCCCTTACCAAAGTGCATACTCCGCCGCCAAGCACGGCATTGAGGGATTCATCGAAGCTATGCGCCTGGAGTTGCAACATGAGAACATACCTGTCAGCGTGACGAGCGTGAAACCAGCGGTCATTAATACACCCTTCTGGAACAATGGGCTCACCAAGCTAGGCGTAAAGCCAGGAGGGATACCGCCCTACTACGACCCCAGGTTGGTAGCTGACGCCATCCTCTACGTTGCTGAACACCCAACTCGTGACTTCTTGGTTGGGGATTCGGCTAGAGCTCTAGCTGCGTTACAGCGGCTTTCACCCGAAGTGGCAGATGCCTTGTTGCTGCTCATCGGCTTCCAGGCTCAACGCAGCAACGAGCCGAAGTCTCCAGACGATCGGAACAACCTTTACGAGCCTGTCCTAAACGATACCAGAGTTGATGGAGACTATGGCAATTTAGTGATACCGAGCGTTACTGACTGGCTGGCTAAGAATCCCGCTCTCCAGTGGGGTGCGGCTGGTGTGATGGCTTTAGCTTTGCTGGCAACACAAGGCTTCAACAAGGAAGAGTGAATTGAGGATGAAATCAGCAACGCCCGTACATCAACAAATGTGAGTTAGAAAGTGTTGCCTCATCAAATAGTTAGGTAGATTTGAACGTTTCTGGGAGGGTAGCTAATCAAAAATTAGCTTGATCTGTTTTATACTCAGGGTTTTATTGATGGACGAGGGAACTAACTTATCGATCTGCCATCTACAGCACTGTTGTAGAAGTGGTAGATCGATGGTATCCCTCATCTAAAACTTATTAAAACTGTGGTCACTTTCAACTAATGCCATTTCAAGCGCGAGTATTTGTTTGTTAGCAGTGTGGCTAGAGTTGTAATAGAGGCTTGAACGGGGCTATTAATTTAGCTTTAGTCTCACAAGAAAAAGTAAGGATGCGTCGTTCTGAATAGACGCCTGGCCAGTAGAAGGAGCCGACTCCCTACCCTGAAGCAAGAAGTAATTTTTAAGTGTACAAGATGTCGATCTTGTCCCTTTCATATCAATATTATGTAGCAGATGTAAATATGTGGGAAAGCTGGTTCGATTTCATCAAGTCTGCAACAACTCCCGCAACACCTGCTGCGGTCAAGGCTACTCAAAATCAAGCCGAGTTGTGGGAGATTTACCTGAAGGGGCTGCAAAAGTTGACTCAGCTTTGGGCAGAATCACTACAGCAGTCACTAGAGAGCGGAACCGGAGGAGTAGGGGGTTACGCTGAAGCATTGATTGAGCTCAGCAGCCTCTACTGGAATATGTATGAAAAGACATTTGGTAGCGTTCTGCAAAGCCCAAACTTGGGGTACGCTCGTGAGTTCAACAACAAACTGCTTAAAAGTTTTGATGCCGGGATCAACTTTTCTAAGGCAAATTTTGACTATCAGATATTGCTACTTGATGTCTGGCTGAAAGCTTCTGAGGAGCTGATGCGAGAGTTAGCCTCTTCTGAAGAAAAGGGCGAAACGGTTCAGAACTGGCAGCAGTTACTCCAAGTTTGGAGTAGCGTATTTGACGGAGTATTTCTACAAAGGTTCCGTGCAGAAGATGCTCTTGAAGTTAGAGGAAATTTTTTGAACTCCGCCATGATATACAGGCTTTACCAGCAACAGCTCACGGAAGTGTTTCTGAAGATGTATGACCTGCCAACTAGGAGTGAAGGAGACGAGATTCACCACAGCATTTACGAGCTGCGTAAGGAAGTTAAAAGCCTTAAAAAAACCTTGGCAGAATCTCAGCTAAAAAGTTGAAGTATAAACTATGAAAAATTCGATGGCGTGGAAGTACGTATTTTTGGGCAAGGCTGTAATAAATGGGGCTGAATCTGTCGGGTTACTGTTTGGCGACCAATGGATTCGCCAGTTGCTTAATCTGAAACCTCTCGCCAATCCCGAGTATTTACATATGTTTATTGTGTTGATATTCATTTTCGGGATTGGCTATTGGTGGGTGGGTAACGACCTTTCCCGCCAGGATATCGTGAAACTTGGAATCTGCGCCCAATCCTCAGTTCTCCCCGTGCTGGCTTATCACACGGCGATCGGCAATCTTCACCCACTCTATTTAGTTCCGGGTGCGATCGACCTTGTGTTTTCGATTCTCTTCGGCCTGTTTCTCTACTCCTACAATGAGGCTAAGCCAGCTCTGGAGTGACTATTCGCAAGGAATTCAGAATATCAATATGGTAACGAGAGAGCTAACCCAAAAACTGGTCAAGAGCGTCGAGATTTTCACCCGCCTGCGGGAGGAAGATATTCAAGTCGGGGTGACTCCCAAGGAAGAAGTTTACCGGGAAGATAAGGTACTGCTGTACCACTTCTCGCCGAAAGTTGAGCATTCGCTGAATATTCCCATCCTCATCGTTTACGCCCTGGTTAATCGTCCCTACATAGTCGATTTACAGGAGGGGCGATCGCTCGTTGCGAATTTGCTAGAGCTTGGTTTGGATGTTTACCTGATTGACTGGGGCTATCCGAGTCGCGGCGATCGCTGGTTAACTCTTGACGACTACATTAATGGCTATATCAACAACTGTGTGGATGTGGTACGCGATCGTCACAACTTAGAACAAATCAACCTGTTAGGCATTTGTCAGGGGGGAACCTTCAGCCTTTGCTACAGTTCCCTTTACCCAGAGAAGGTAAAAAACCTGATTACTATGGTCACCCCCGTCGATTTTCACATCAATGAGGGACTCCTCAATGTTTGGGGTGGAAGCACTCTGGGGTCAAAGGCTGTAGATATCGATTTAATCGTGGATACTCTAGGGAACATTCCCGGCGACTTCCTGAATTGGGAGTTCTTGATGCTGAAGCCTTTTCAGTTAGGAGTTCAGAAGTATATTGACCTTCTGGACAACATCGATTGTGAAAGCAAACTAATCAATTTTCTCCGGATGGAAAAGTGGATTTTTGATAGTCCCGACCAAGCTGGAGAGGCTTACCGACAGTTCATGAAGGATTTCTATCAGGGAAACAAACTGATTCAAGGTCAGGTCGAGATTGGCAACAAGCGAGTGGATCTGGGAAACATCCGCATCCCGATTTTGAACATTTACGCCGAGCAAGATCATCTCGTTCCTCCAGCCTCTTCCTTAGCTCTTAAGACATACATTGCTAGCGAAGACTACACCTTGCGCTCCTTCCCAGTGGGGCACATCGGGATGTACGTCAGCAGTAAAGTGCAGCGAGACCTTCCTCCAACTATTGTCGATTGGCTTAAGATGCGGGCGTAGAAAATGGATGCTGGTGTTCTGCCTCACCACGATGCTTCGTTTGCTGCGATCGCCCACTTAGGCGCGTGTAAACGAATGCTTCATTTTGGCAACCCTGTCCCTTCTACACAACCTAGCTTAACGTTAATATCCATCTAACAGTAGACAAGAAAAGAGCTTCCTTGATGGTACTCTATGAGCATCTATAAAGATAAGCAATCGCATAATTAGGACGTAATTTAACACCCCAAACTCAGCACGCCAGTGGGGTGTTAATTAACACGAACGTTGAACGGCAAGATTACCTTAGCTAACAAGTAGAGAGACTGTATGGCTCAAAAAAAGAACGATTCAGAGATCTTGCCGGAGGATTTTAGTGACCCATCCGCGGATAACGCCTTAATCGAGCCGAAACAAGACCGATTAGGATATGCACCCTTCGCCAAACATCTTGCAGACAGTATTTGCCAAATGAACTTTCCTGAAGGGTTCGTTATAGCGGTTTACGGTTCCTCAGGTTTTGGCAAATCGACACTATTGAACTTTTTAACGTACTATCTCAAGCAAAAGCCAGAGACCGAGCAACCTATTATTGTCCCTTTTAATCCCTGGTTATTTTCTGGGGGCGAAGACATCACAAGGCGCTTTATTGGTCAATTACAGACTGTTTTGAGCCAATTTAAAGCTATCCCCAAAGGCTTCCTAGGTCGAATAACCAATCTGGCTAAAGCAGTTTCTGAAATTCCTATTCCTTACGCTCAAGCTAGTAAGGCACTTGTAAAATTATTTGACGATAAAGAAAAGGAGACTTCCGACTTAAAAGAAGAAGTCGAAGATACATTAGAAAAGCAGCATCCGCGAATCGTAGTAACCATTGACGATATTGACCGACTCTCCGCTGAAGAGATTAGTCAATTATTTTATCTTATTAAATCAATTCCAAACTTTACTAATGTTGTCTATTTGCTCGTTTTCGATCAAGAAGTTGTCATCAAAACCCTCGCAGACAAACAACCTTTACCTGGAGACACCTACCTCAATCAGATTGTTCAAGCTTCTTTTGAGTTACCTCTTCCAGATAAAACCTCACTCCGCAAGCTACTTTTTGAAAAACTCAATGGCATACTAGCTGATGTACCAAAGCCACTACTCAATCAAAATCGCTGGGGCAATGTTTATTTACAAGGGATAGACCACTTTATTACCAACCCTCGCGACATTACTCGTCTGACTAACATCTTAACCGTGACATACCCAGCGGTCAAAAGTGAAGTGAATCCTGTCGATCTTATTGCTATGGAGTCCCTGCAAGCCTTTCGCCCAACGATCTATGACATAATCCGCAAAAATCCTAAATTCTTTGCGGGAAATGTCGAGGCGGAGGGTTCTCTACTTCCGACTTTGGACGAGCTCAAAGATTTTCATTATTCGTGGCTGGCTCAGTTTGAAGATGAAGATAAAGAACCAATCAAACGGCTGCTATTGCACCTTTTTCCTAAATTACAAGGTGTTTGGTATAATACCTATCCCCCTGCCCAGGACGAGTCAATATGGGCCAAGCAATTACGTATTTGCAGCTTAGATATATTTCCCAACTACTTCGGTTTAGTCTTAACACAAGATGAATTCTCGGATGCTGAGATTAAAACAATTTTTGCGTTGGCAAAAGATGCAAAAGCATTTGGGAATAATCTTGTAGAACTCGTTCATCAAAAACGCTCTGATGGCACGACGCAAGTTCGGGCATTTCTTGAACGGCTGGAGGATTACCCTGAAAAAGAAATTCCTACCGATTGCATTCCTTCAATTGTGAAAGCTTTGTTTGATGTCGGCGACCAGCTTTTGCCTCCGGAAGACGAACCGCATGGAATGTTTGATTTTGGCAATGACATTAGAATTGAACGCCTGATCTCACAACTGTTGCATCGGATTGACGAACAAGCACGGTTTGAAACCTTGAAAGAGGCAATATCAAACGGTAACGCCTTATCCATAATTGTGCGCGAAGTAGCAGCTTTGGGTCAGGAACAAGGTAAATATGGAGCAGAGGAATATATCCCTGCAGAGGAATGGCTCCAGAGTGTAGAACACCTTAAAGAACTTGAAGAAATAGCCTTGAAGCGGCTGCGAGATGCTGCCCAACAAAACTCCCTACTGCAATCCCCAAAGCTATCTGAAAATTTACACTATTGGCAAAGTTGGGCAGGAGGAGAGGAAGTCAAGCAATGGGTTGAAAAGATTATTGATAATGAGGAAGGGCTAGTTAATTTCTTGGAGAAGTTGCTGCAAAAAGATTTTAGTGAGGATGGGTCGAACGAAACTCAAAAAACTGGCTACAAACTTGACCTTAACTGGCTCGAACCCTATCTCGAACCATCCCCTATCGTTGAGCGAATGAGGAGTCTCGGTGAAACGAGCGAGTTAACAGAAGCTCGGAAAAATGCGATCGCCCAATTTATCCAAGAATATGAGATGCACCAGCAGGGACAAGGCTCGGATTAGGCAAGGATTTAGGCGGTCGAATAGCAGTGCTAGAGCCTCGATCCGGTAATCAAAATGGTGTGGAGGGTATGACGCAACTGACTGGCGACGAACGTTAGAAACTCATCGTTCAGGGAAGCAACCAGGGCTAGGCCATAAATTTATTGCTATTCCTTTGCTTCAATCAGCTTGGTTGGCTGCCTGACTGGGAATAGGGCGCGAATTAGCTGACTCACAGGCACAGAGCGCTGCTCGTGAACAAACACCAAGGGCAGCAGGGCCAACACCCGCAGGACGGCTGAGAGAGCAAACGCCATTGGCAAACCACCAAAATGAGCCAGACTCGCGACATAGCTACCCACAGTGATTCCGATCGCCCCAGTGATTCCAGGAACCGCCGCCGCAATAGCAAAATAAATCGACTGATTGCGTAGCGGTGTCACCGACATCATCAGATTGCCACTGCACAGGTCAATCGCTGCCCAAGTCCCCCCGGCCACTATATGCAACAAGGGGAACCACACCCAAAGGAAAAATGGAGTAGTTCCAGCTTCTAGCCACAGTAGAGGCGTCAAAGCCACCAAGACTCCCACAGTTATCATCACGGGGCGATTACCAATCCGGTCAGCCAGTCTGCCCCAGAACATCAGCATCAGCAAGTTAGCACCAGCTCCCAAGCTGTTATAGAGCGTTACCACACTGACATCTAGGTGGAGATCCCCCAGTAAGTAGAGGTTAAAGAAGGGAGCGCTCATGTTAACCGCAAAGCTCCAGAAGCCTGCGTAAAGAAGAAACCTCAAAAAATTGGCATCCTTGAAGAAGCTAAAAACTGTCTCCCAAGGTGACAGGTGGTCTGTATCCGAATCGGTGACCTGTAAAAGCTTTGGATTCACATCAGTCATCCAGAAGTGAAAGCCCAGACTGATTATCCCCAGCACGATTCCCAGAACCAACACCGCACCGAAGCCAGAGAGCGAGCCACCGGGCCACTTCGATACTGCTAGACCCAGAAGCGGCACAGCGATGAGATTGGTTAAGGTCACAACACTATTGCGAAAGCCAAAATACCGCCCCCGCAATCGGTCGGGTACTAACACAGCCATCCAGCTAAAAAAGGAAGCACGGCCCAAAGCTTCCATGATATTAGTCACCCAGATAATTGCCAGTGTCAACAGCACCAACTGGTCTCCACCCATACGAGATGAGCTGACCAACCAAATCCCTGGCACAACCAGCAACCACAGCAGCCGCGACGAGCCAAAAATCAACAGGGAATACCAATTGCGGCTGTTCATGCGGTCTCCCAGATAGGCTCCCAGCGGTTGCAGCAAATTGGTTAGCTGAGGAATTGAGGCGAGCAGACCAATTTCCACTGTACTGGCACCGAGATCCAGCAAGAAATTACTAAGCAAGGCGCCGCCAATGATACTGGAAAAGACTGTGGCGAAGCCTCCTTCGGTAGTTAATGCCTTGAGGCTTGTCCGAATATCTCGCTTGGAAATTTTTTGAGGCGGGTTTGGAGGAAATACCGTCTCTGATAATGCCCTATTCTCTTGTTCGACTTTTAATACTAAATCTTTCTCGGTGTGTTGAAAATCTTCAACTATTACTCCTTGGAAGTTTAGTAATCCTGTCAGTAGAGGATTCATGAGGGTTCTTGGTAATATCCGCTACATTAACATATGATAAGCAGAAAACCAATGCTCATTTCATTTTTTGCCACATCCCCACTAGGATAGATCTGTTTAAAAGCTTTTGTATAAGCAGTTATACTTAATTATAGTTAAATTTTCAGAAATGGTACCAGGCGGCTCTTGTCCCCGCAGTAGTTCATTGCAATGAACTATGAATAAAAATCCCTCCCCGTTCAGGGGGAGGGTTCGTCAATTCGCCATCTCAAGACTAAGTGGATGAGCTTGCAGGTGGACCTTCATCCTCAAGTTCTTCTATTAATGGTAATGCTTTCAAAGTGGTGCGTCCTGCTTGAATAGCCGCTGCTTGACGCTTGAGTGTTGGGATCAGGACTCGCATTAGCTCACTCACACGCACAGAGCGCTGCTCGTGAACCAACACCAATGGCAGGAGGGCAAACACCCGCAGGACGGCTGAGAGAGCAAACACCGTTGGCAAGCCTCCAAAATCAGTCAGAGTCGCGACATAGCCACCAACGGTGATTCCGATCGCCCCAGTGATTCCAGGAACCGCCGCCGCAACAGCAAAATAAATCGACTGATTGCGTAGCGGCGTCACCGACATCATCAGATTGCCACTGCACAGGTCAATCGCTGCCCAAGTCGCGCCGCCCACTATATGCAAGAAGGGGAACCAAGCCCAAAGGAAAAATGGAGTAGTTCCAGCTTCTAGCCACAGCAGAGGCGTCAGAGCCACCAAGATTCCGACAGTTATCATCAGCGGGCGATTGCCAATCCGGTCAGCCAATTTGCCCCAGAACATTAGCATCAGTAAGTTAGCGCCAGCTCCCAAGCTGTTATAGAGCGTTACCACGCTGACATCTAGGTTGAGGTCCCCCAGCAAGTAGAGGTTAAAGAAGGGAGCGCTGATGTTAACCGCAAAGCTCCACAAGCCAGAGTAAAGCAGAAACCTCAAAAAATTGGCATCCTTGAAGAAGCTAAAAACTTTCTTCAAGGGCGAGCCGTGGTCTGTATCCGAATCGGCGGCGTGTACTAGCTGCGGGTTGACATCGGTTATCGAGAACTGAAAGATCAGACTGAGTATTGCGAACACAACTCCCACAACCAAGACCACACCGAAGCCAGAGAGCGAACCACCCGGCCACTTCGATACCGCTAGACCCAGCACCGGCACGCCTATGAGATTGGTTAAGGTCACCACACTATTGCGAAAGCCAAAATACCGCCCCCGCAATCGGTCTGGTACTAACACAGCCATCCAGCTAAGAAAGGAAGCACGGCCCAAAGCTTCCATGAAATTACTCAGGCAGATAATTGCCAATGTCAACAGCACCAACTGGCGCGGCTGCATACGAGATGAGCTGACCAACCAAATCCCAGGCACAATCAGCAACCACGGCAGCCGCGACGAGCCGAAAATCACCAGGGAATACCAGTGGCGGCTCTTGATGCGGTCTCCCAGATAGGCTCCCAGCGGTTGCAGCAAATTGGTTACCTGCGGAATTGAGGCGAGCAGACCAATTTCCACTGTACTGGCACCGAGATCCAGCAAGAAATTACTAAGCAACGCACCGCCAATAATACTGTAAAACACCGTAGCAAACGCACCTTCGGTAGTTAATGCCTTGAGGCTTTTCCGAATATCTCGCTTGGGAATTTTAAGATGCGGGTTTGTAGTAACTACTGTCTCTGATAATGCCTTATTGTCTGGGATTTCCTCAATGGCCAGAGGGACCAGAGGACTCGTTTCTACTAAAATGCTATCTTCGTGGGGAGTGAGCATATTATCTAGGCAATATTTAAAGAGTTAATCGGAACTACATTACTGCTTTGCTCTGAGTGCCTTTCTAAAGACAAATGTCCTAAAAAATGCTTTATTTAAATCCTGTAATGGCAACCCCTTACCTGCTGAGCGTTAATTAGTAAACGCCATAAAGTATTTCAGAAATATAACCACAACCTGTCCCAAATAGTCAGGTTTTCTTGACAGAATTCATATAAAAATACTCTCTATTCTAGTATAGTATAACTTTAACAATTTGACAAGAATGTTTATAAATAATAACAATTGTTGTTTGTAAACAAATTTTAAGCTTTTAGTTACAATATTTACTTAAATTATTTTAGAGTTAATCATTAAAGGTTATTTCTCAAGATAGATTTCTTTCTAAACTCTAAGGAGGATGCAGATATGCTACCTCTAAGGTATCTGCAGTTAGAAGTTGAGTTCGTAGATTTCAACTCGACCAAACTTTCCTAGAGTGACTTCATCTTCAAGCGGAAGAATTTTTAATGAGGATTTTAAGGAGTAGGCTCGATTGAAGCCAATAAATTACAGGTGGTTGCCGTTGTTGGGCTTGGAGGGGCATCGGACTTGAGGTAATCATCAACTTGGTTTCAGGAAGGAGGGGCAAAAGGAAGGGGTTGTCTCTGCTAGCAGTGAAGTGGGGCTAAATTCTTTGGTGGGCGAGATTTGTATCTCAGGCGGTGAGGCAACCCCTTTCGTTTCAAGATAGGTCGATCGCCCTAGCAGTACATTCCATTAGCTAGAGGAGAGGAAATGGATCGCAGCTTAGGATGTTTAATAAAACAGGGAATTTTCTAGGGAACGATGAGCTTATTACTAATAGATATGGATGGTACGCTCCGTGAACCGCTCAGCGGAAAACAATACTTCCAACATCCCAAAGATCAACGCATTATTGAAGGTGCCCAGATTGCCATTGGCGCTTACAAAGACGATTGGATTATTGCCGGCATCACCAACCAAGGTGGAGTTGCCGCAGGTCATAAGTCTATGCAAGAGTGCATCCAGGAACAGCAATACACACTTGAGTTATTCCCAGAGTTGAGAGAAATCTACTTCTGCCCAGACTTTGAGGGTAAAAAGTGTTTCCGCGTCACCGATCACAATGTTTATAACCACAGCCAAACTAAGTGGTCTGGACAGTACCGCAAACCGCGATCGGGTATGTTGCAACTAGCAATGGTCAGACACAAACACACCCCGCAAAATTCGCTGTATGTGGGCGATCGCCCCGAAGATGAACAAGCGGCGCAACGAGCAGGTATACCCTTTCAATGGGCATGGGACTGGATCGAGCAACATCAAGAGGCGATCGTCCCCAACCTTACAGAAGTATAGTAATCGATAGGATAGTCATGGAACGAGAGATTACAGATAGCAACCGCATTACCTGGGTATGTATTCAAGCCTATTCTGGGATTTCCCACAATGCAGAAAACCAGGATGCGGCTCAGGTTAAAGGACAAGAAGATAGGTACTGGGTAGTCTGTACGCCTAGTGGTGGCGCAAAGTCAGTGCGGCTCAAGCTTCAGGGCGAATGGGAAAAATCCTACTCTGATGAGATGTTGCTCAATGAAATTCAAGCACAGCAGGGGGTATGACCACAGCAAAATCAAGTGGTCTGGACAATACCGCAAACCGCGATCGGGTATGCTGCAACTAGCAATGTCCGAGACAAACACACCCCGCAAAATTCGCTCTATGTGGGCGCAAAAAAAGTAGTCATTGTAAGACTATTTTTGCATCCTAGAATAAGTGCCAAGGAGCGCAGATAAAATAATTTCCAGCCGTAAGCATGAGAACCCTTTCTCTACTTGGCGAAAGTATTTTAGTTACACGCTAGCTTGAGCACTCGATGAACTCTGGATGCCGTCAGGCGTTGGTACTTTTATTTGAGAACCCAATACAGATTCATCAGGTCTAATCGGAATTTCACTGATAATATCATCACCTTGAAACCGGAAAAATGGATGGGGCAGTAGCTCGATAGTCAGGTATAAATCTCCCCGAGCTTGCGAGAAGGGACTGGGACGACGCTTACCTTTGACACGGATGCGGCTTCCGGGTTTAGGCCCTGGTGGAATTCGCACATTAATCGTTAATAGGCGTGGTTGTGTCAGGGGAGAGTATGACTCCGGGTCTACCAGTTACGTGCCGTATTTTTAACAGTTTTTGCAGACCGCCAGCACTATATTGTTTTAACCATCTATTTACAGTAATTCTCTTTACACCTCGCAGGTTCACTACATCTGTAAAGCTTTGGTTATATCCAGCCTTTAACCAATCTCGGTGTCTAAATTTGTGGTCGATTAATTATAGTTCACGGGCCTGCGACAAAAGTATTTTTAACTCCTCTGGGGTTAAATCACTTTTTTCTTGGTAGTTTACGTGCATAAAATATTTCTCAAACTCTCAGCGTCCTTGTAGTATTATTTTGGGGAACAGAAATTAAAATTCATTTATTTACCTAATTTTTTTTCTGCCGACCTACTTAGATGTATATAGCCATCCTAAATCATTTGTGAATTTCTTACTCCCTCCCCTTGATAAGGGGAGGGTTGGGGTGGGGTCAAAAATTTACGACTCCTGCAAGGATTGCTATATACAGCGAGCCGGATGCTCGCATTCCTTCCTCTAAAAGTAAAATTCACTGAACAAACACAGCAACAACCCGGTTTATCAAAGAAACCGGGTTGCTAAACACAGAGCTTGGTTTAAATCTGTTCTTCCCCTTGATTAAAATGCTGAATTCCTTGATTTTCCTCTAGGCTACCAATAGCCTCTTTGGGAATATTGAGGATGCCTGTAAACGAATTTTGGCTTACTTTCAAAGCTTGTTCCTTATTTTTGTAATCCGCTAGTTCGCGCTGTAAATTGTCAATTTTCTGTTGAAAGCCAGCGGATTGTCGGAGCATTTGTTGTTCTGAAAAATCCAGCAATTGAATTAAATTAGCAACTTGATGTTCCAGTAATTGGGTTTCGGCAAAATCGTTATTAGTAACACAATTTTTCGGACTTCCTGAATACTCAAAAACACTTTGTTTGTCGGGGATGGACAATGCTGTTTTTACACTAAGTGCCAAATCTTTAAACATTTCAGCCGTGCTTGGGGGAATTTTAACTTTCAGGAACATCACTACCGCAAACAAACTTCCTGACGGCAGAAGTCCCCCAAATCCCAAGACAGACTTGACTTGGTAGGGGATAATTAAGGAATTTTGCTCAGGAATAAAGGGGCTGCCTTTTGCTTCTGATACGTGAAAAATATTTAATACTGCGGGTTCTAATTGCAGGAACCTTTCTCGCTCAATTCCGAGGAATGTAGGAATATCTAAACCAAACTGCCGGATTATTTCCGAAATCGCCGGCATTTGAGCCACTAATTTGGTGCTAACTAATGGAATAGCTGTATGTTCTGCTGCTGTGTGCCGAGAATTCCACTGCGGTTGTGTGCCGGCTGCTGCTAGCAGAGTCCAACATTTCATGTCGGCAACGGGGGAATTGCCCTTCATCAAGCGGCGGGCGGATTGTTGCAATGAGTCTTCTAATTCCCCGTAGGGATGAGTTTTGAACAAACGCACTAAGGCACAGGTATTTTCTCCAGTTTGCGAATCGCAAAAATGTCGGTAAATATAGTTAACAATCTTCTGGCTGCTGGCTTCCATACTAGCAGTATTTCTACCTAAGTGGCGCAGGACTAAGCTGCATTTAGCCATGTCTTGCGGGGTAAATAAGGTAATATCGTACATTAAAAAATGCTCTCCAAGAGCTCAAACACTCTTGTTCATTTATCGTTAAGGCCGCTACGGCATCCGGAATCCTACTGAGAGTTTTGAACAAAGTGTTAGTTAAAATATTTATAAAATTGGCCCGCCAAATGCAGCAGTTGTATGGCTGGATACAGAAATTAAGATTAAAGAAAAAAAATCTATCCCCTAGGATAGGCCACAAGGACAGAAAAGCCGATGTTTAATTTGTAAAAGGGTTTTTTACGAAAACTCCCCCAGAGGAGTTAAAGAAACGGGGTTTTTCACCGGATATGCCTCGCGTTTTACATGGCATTTTCGTAGATAAAAGTCGGTTTCTGGGTAAGCCATATTCACCGAAATCCTAGAAACTCAAGCTGCAATTTTTGTGGCGGGCGATCGCAGGCCGAGGTATCAAAAATTGGTACAATTTCGTCAGTCTTGGACGCAGAAACCGGGTTTGCTTACAGAGAAAAAACCCGGTTTCTGGGGTATTGGTAAGTAGATGCTGTGTTCAAAACTTTTAACCACCCCAAACAACTCTACTCAGCAGGTTGAGACTTTGCTTCCAGGGCATCTTTAGCAGACAATCCCTGATCTTGAACGCCAAAATACCACAAACTAGCAGCAGCTTCGGCACGAGTCACTGATTTCTTCGGCTGAAACAGAGTAGTAAAACCAAAAACGCGGCGAATATTCGCCAAATCTCCATTGTTAAAATCAGCTAAAACTGCCCGCGATGCCTGGGAATCAATCTTAGAAGCATCTTGAAAACCCCACTTTTCTTTCACTCCGTCAATGTTAGCTGTGGGCAAAACTTGACGAGTATCTAAAGGTACTTTCCAAAGAATCATTGTTTCGCGAGTTAAAGGGGCATCCGGGCGAAATTTCACATCTTTAGTTTCTCCCGAAAGCGAACTCGGAATTACACCGGCTTCTGCTAAACCTTGAATTGCTGAAAAATCCGGGTCAGTTTTGGGTATGTCAGAAAATGCTGGTTCGCTAGAGTCTACTGCTAATCTAATTTGTTTGGCTTGACGGCTAGCATAAATCTGATTGTTAGCTGCTACTAACCAGCGGGCGTATTCGCGGCGAGTGACAATTTTGTTGGGTTTGGGCAAAGTGCTGGCTGTTTCTAAATTAGCACTTTCTGTCGTTAGCGAAGCCCTCGGAGAGGATCGCACTTTCAACGCTTCCAACTGACTTAAATCTGCCACATACTGCCGCAACTGTTGAGGAATTTCGGTGTCTAGTTGGCTAACTTGTGCTGATTTTGGCGAGGCGGATGGCGTTGGAGTAGTTCCCTCTGAATTAGATGGAGTTGGTGAAGCGGTTGGAGATGCGCTAGACTCGGAATTGTTAGGTTGGGGACTGGCGGCAATCTCGGGGCTTTCTTTGCTGTAGTCGATCGCAAATTCTGTAGAACCTCCTACTTTCTGAGTAGGAGAAAGCGACACAGTTACCCGTAAATTATCTCGCGTTGCTACCAAAGAACCTTGTCCCTCGGCGGTGGGGCGGCTGACTATTTCCCAGTTGCGACGCCCAAACTCTGTCGAGTAAAAGTTCTGAACCGAATTAACAGGATCTGTGCTTTCCCAGCGCAGCCGCACATTTTTTTGCGACGGATCGGTTGGCCCGCCAACTTCGATTAACTCAGCATTAGGATAGAGTGGAATCTCTGTCGGGAAATCGGGAGGAAGTTTGGCGCTAGAGTTTGTCTCAATTGCTGTTGCCGGTGGCGGGGAAGAGAAAACCACTGGATTTTGTTTTAATTTCGGATCGGCGGCTAAAGATTCTTCGAGGGCCTTGCTGTTGGGGCTGTTGGCACAAGCTGTGACAGCAGCCAGCAGACACACAGCCAGCCAAGTATTTACAGCAGCGAGTATATTGGTTTTATTGGTTTTAGTGATTTTAGATCGTCCTTGAGAGTTGCCTCGCCGTTGAGTAAATATAATATTCAGCATAAATCGCCCCTTTGCAGATATATTTCTAGGCTAGCGCAGATCGATCGGGCCTATATAATTTTTACCCAAATGAAATTTCTGTATTTACTTCTAGTTACTGCTACATTACTTTCATACCCTGTCAAGTTTGCCCGTCCCGCTGCATCTCAACCAGCCCCGCTGCGGGCAGAAATTCAGACGCCAGAGTGGCAGCCATTTTGCTCGGCGATGGGTCAGTTTGCGATCGATATGCCGGGAACTCCTAAAATTAATTCAGAAATTTTTTCAAATCAACTTATTGCTCATACATACCGATCGAACTTAAAAAACAAAGAATCTTATTTGCTTCAATACTTTGATTTAGATTTTCGAGTGAGGAACAATAATATCAATAATATCAGAATTACTTTAAATAATGCCGTTGATTTTTTCGTCGTGGCAGCGAATGCTAAAGTCTTGCAAGTGCGGGATATTTCCCTCGGAGGCTATCCGGGAAAAGAATTTGAGTTTCAGCCGCTTTCCCCCACTGAACCTGTAGGTTTCGGTCAAGTTTTTTTGGTGGAGACCCGCGTTTACGGCCTGGTTGCCACTACCCCAGAACCAGAAAATGCTCAAAAATTTCTCGACTCTTTTCGTTTGTTTTGAAGCAGGAAATTTTACACTGATTAGTGTACGGTATTTAACGGATTTCCGGGATGGATATTGAGTGAACCCGGAAAATTGAAAAATTAGTTGGGAGTAGCGCTCAAATTTATTAATAAAACTTACGCCTTTAAACTTGCTGTATAGGAAAATATTAGCTTTAGTAACTAAAAACTTCGGAATCAACCGGATTTCTGAAAAAGAGTGCGTACCCGACTAATTAAGTTGAATTAGCTCTAAGACCTTATTTTATTTTTTGTACTCTATCTAACGACATAGATAAATTTTACACCCGTGGAGCGATGTAGATACTTGCTGAAGTTTATATATTTGATGTAAGGATTTTTAAATCCTATAAAAAACCAACGCAGAAAGCAGAAACAAAGACAGAAACCAAGATTCTGTCTTGCTTAATCTGGCTCCTAAATCTGGCTCAACGAAGTCAGACTCATCGAAAGCTTACCCGGACGGTATTAACCTATTATGAACAAACTAACACCAATTCTCCTCAGCGGCCTCCTATTATTTGGAGCTGCTGCTTGCAGCGAAGGGGCTAAAACTAGCTCTGATGCTCCTAATTCAGCCACAGAAAATACCAGTAGCCCGCCCCCAGCCGATACAGTTCAAAAAACTCAGGGTGACGCCACTAGCGAGATTCGCAAAAACCAAGCAAATTCTGATATCAGGGCCAGAGAACAGCGCAACAATGTGACGGGCGGCGATGCAATAAGAGCCGATGGCGACCTGCAAAGTGAAGTGCGCTCCAAGTTAGAAGTAAACATCACTAAAGGTGCGCTAACTGTTGAGGCAAAAGATGGCCTTGTCACCGTAGGCGGCACAGTTCCCAATCAAACTGATTTAGCTAAAATTGAGCCGCTAGCTAAAGAGATTAAGGGTGTCAAAGAGGTGAATGTTACGGCTGTTGTCGCCCCCGCTGCATCGGCATCGCCTAGCAGCAATCAATAAATTAAAAAGAAGAAGTCCGAGGGAAACAAGGAAGAACGATGTAGTGATGTAGGAGAGAAGTCTGAGGGAAGAGGGTAAAGTTGGGCATTCTAAGATTGCTTTGGGAGCGGAGCGCAACGCTTAGGTGACTCTCTAGAGAGAGCGGGGTTTTAAGTTAAAGGGTGTAAATTGAATTTAAAATTAACGCACTCGAAAATCGCGCAATACCTGCAACTACCCCTTCCCAATTTCCGATTTTTCAGCCCGGATAATTAGTGGGAAACCAACCTGAAGAGAGAGCTGGAAGTTATTCCCAGCGACCGATGAAAATTGTTGGAAAAAAATGAATAAATGTGATTGATGGCAGAGCATAAATTCTGTGGTTGTGTAAAAGTAGTATATTCTCAAGGAGAAAAAAAATGGCTTTAGGTCAACACAAGCGAGCTGTAGGAGCATTTTCTAATTACCGAGATACGGAACTAGCCCTGATGGAGCTGCAAAGTACCGGGTTTCCGATGAATAAAGTTTCGGTAGTTGGGGAAAATCTCGATAGCAGCGAAATTGCGGGCGCTAGCACTGGTACTGGTAAGGGTACCGACGACAAAGCGGGCGGCGGCGCAAAAGCAGGCGCGACAGCGGGAGTCGTGACAGGCGGTTTGATTGGGTTGCTCGGAAGCATTGGAGCGCTGGCGATTCCGGGAGTTGGCCCGGTGATGGCGGGGGGCGCGATCGCAACTCTGCTGGCAGATACTGTTGTCGGAGGCGCGATTGGGGCAGCAGCAGGCGGTTTGGTAGGCGGTTTGGTCGGTTTGGGAGTCCCCGAAGCAAAAGCTAAAGGTTATAACGATCGCGTCTCGCGCGGAGAATATTTGGTATTCGTAGAAGGAACAGATGCCGAACTCGCCACAGCCGAAGGAATTATGAGCGTGCGGGGCATTCAGGATTGGGGCATTTACGATGTGCCGGCAGAGACCGGCCGCAGAGCTTCGGGCAGCCAGAAGCGCGCCGTGGGAGTATTTTCAACCCGCCGCGAGACGGAACACGCACTGGGAGAACTTAGAACTGCCGGTTTCGACATGAATCGGGTTTCGGTCATCGCTAAGGATGCTGACTCGAAAGGGGAGATCGCAGGCATTGACGTGCACGACAGCACAGACAACAAATCCGATGAAGGAGCCACAAAAGGCGCCCTCACAGGTGGCACTTTGGGCGGTTTGACAGGCTTGTTGGTAGGTCTGGGTCTAGTTGCCATTCCGGGAATCGGGCCGATTATGCTGGCAGGAGCCTCAGCTACGGCGATCGCCACTACACTAGCCGGTACGGCTTTGGGTGCAGCAGCAGGCGGCTTGATCGGAGCTTTAGTCGGTATGGGAATTCCCGAAGAGGAAGCTAGAGCATACAACGATCGCGTGGCAAGGGGAGATTACTTGGTACTGGTTGACGGCAGCGAAGCAGAAGTCGCTAGAGCTGAAACCATTTTGAGCCGCGGAGGCATTCAGCATTGGAACACCTACGACTATACTCCCAGCGTCGATAACGCTCGGGCTGATTACGGCGCTCCCGGCACTCCGGGCGCTGATACTACCGCTGGTATTTACGATCCCACTCATGGCACTACCGGCGGCCGCCCTCTGATTTAATACTTCCGAGTTTGTTTGGGTATTGTTTCTACTTCCTGCCGGGTAGTCGCACTCGCGCACTCGGATTGTCGAAACTGATCCAAGCAACATCGGCGAGCTAGGAGTTTTGGACTTCCTCGGTAAAATTATCTCAAAAGTCGGCTTTTTCTCTGAAAGTCGGCTTTTGTCGTGGAAAGTGGAAACATTAAAAAACGCGACCTGTCACCACTTGAATTTTGATGGGTGCCCCCGACCGTGAGCTGGGCTTTGCGCCGGAGGATCGCTCGGCTCCCTTAATTTTTATACCCTCAATCCGCAGTGTTTTTTTACTCTGTAACACTCACTACAGCTCGATTGCAAACCCCGCAGTATTATCAAATTAGATGACATAAATTACAGCAGATATTGCCCAGTTTGTCAAAGAGCGACTATCTTTAATTATGGGGTGGCTAATTTCACCAACTTATACAGGTGAAGTACCCAGTCCCGCGCGCCCAGAAATGCCTGGGGTGGTCGGCAAATATTAGAATAATAATATTGTCGGAGCCTTGGGGCAAGACTTAGGCCGGTCATTAGTTGGCTGTAGCAGCCGAATTGCCGTTGGCAAGACCTGCTACAGGAATACAGTTTTTCTGGGAATGCCTCAGCGAAACATTTGAGAAGCCCAGGAACAGCTTTTATGTCCGGGAGCGCGTCTGGTGTCGGGTGTTCTGTTAATTAGAACCGCAAGCGCTCATGGATCGAGTAAAGATTGATAGCAAGCACAGCAGCGCGGGAGCACAATGGCTCGCGGCTCATTTTTTCGCGAAATCTCAGGCTCAGCGCAGCGTATTGTTTGCTTTGCCTGCGACTCGTTCAGCACTCCGAGGGAAACAGCCTTCCTGTTGGATTTCACTGGCGCGCAGCACAGTGGGGGGAGGTGAAACTAGCTGAGCTGACCGGGATCTGCTTTCATGGGCGATCGAAGATAGAAGGCACTTATGTAGAAGGCATTTGGGGTTGAAGCTCCGAGATCTTGTTTCTTGATTGCACTAATAAATTCGATCGCCTGTACCAGCAATTTTTCCGGTCAGAATGCGGCGCGGATGCCGCCAGCAATACTCCCAATATTCGATCGACCTTGACAAGATCGATCGACAACTTCTCGGTATTTTGCTACATGGTTAGCAGTTAATAGTTAGTGATTAGCAGTTAGTATAAATACAACTAACAATTAACAACTAACATCAACCGCCAACTAATTACTAGCCAAATAAGACTTACAGGGCTTACACGCGGCGAGAAACTAGGTTTCTTCATGACTGCCGCGCTGAAAACACCCAGATTATTTACGAGAAACCGGGTTTTTCGTGAGTTATAACTAGGTGAGCAGGGTGATGCTAGGAATCAACCAGTTTTGACAATTGTTAATATGGCAGTATAGGTTGAAAAAACTTACGGCCAAACACGATAGTACAAATTTTCAGACAACAGAGAACATCGAGAAATTAAGGAAACTCACTCAACTTTTTTTATGAATTTCACTGAAATTTTAAGTGCCGATGAACTTTTAATTAGACATAGAAACGGGGAACGAGATTTTCGAGGGGCTAACCTCATTGAAGCTCATTTGAGTGAAGCTAATCTCAGTCGAACAAATTTGAGCAGCGCTAATTTGAAAGGCGCCAACTTAATTAAAAGCAAACTGATTGCAGCTAATTTAAACGGCGCCGACTTGAGCGGGGCTAATTTGTCTAAGGCGAAATTAATTGAAGCTAACCTCGGGAGTTCTAGTTTAACTGGAACTGTGGCGCTCGGAGCAGATTTTAGCGGGGCCAATCTCAGCGGAGCAATATTGTCTCAGGCTGACTTGAGCAAAGCTGTAATGACGGGAGCGAGTTTAGTAGGAGCTTGTTTGCTAAGCGGCTCAAAACTAACTGAGGCTAATTTGAGCGGGGCGACGCTGAGCCGAGCAATTATGAGCGGGGTTGACTTAAGCAGAGCAAATCTGACGAGAGCGATTCTCAGCGAGGTAGATTTGACCGGGGCAAACCTGAGCGGAGCAACTTTAACTCGGGCTCATCTCAATCGCGGAAATCTCAGCGGCGTCAATTTGGTTGGGGCTTCTTTGAGCGAAGCAAGTCTGCGGGAGGCATCTATTTGCGCTGCTAATTTGAGCGGTGCTGACTTGAGCGGTGCTGACTTGCAATCGGTCAATCTAAATGGCTCTAATTTGAGCGGTGCCGACTTGCAGGGAGCTAATTTGAGTAAAGCTAATTTAAATGGTTTGATTCTGCACAATGCTGATTTGAGGGCTGCGAATTTGAACAAAGCTTCTTTGCGGGGAGCTAACTTGAGCGGTGCGAATTTGGCAGGTGCTAGCTTGCTGGAAGCGGATTTGCGGGGGGCGAATTTGAGTCACGCCAATTTGTCGGGAGCGGGTTTGCTGCTAAGTTCTCTGACAGGGGCGAATTTGACAGGAACTAATTTGTCCGAGGCTAATTTGATTGGGGCGAGCTTGAATGTTGATAATTTGAATGAAGCAGCTTTGGGCGGGGCGATTTTGCCGAATGGAGCTACTCACAGCCGGGATTGATAAGTTGATTAAGGGAAAATAGTTTTGAGTTTTAAGTTAAATAATCTTTAATTTAAAACTCAAAACTTTTGACAAGAAAGAATTCAGGAGTCAGGAGTCAGAATTCAGTTATCGGTTGTGGGGGGCGGGTTTAATAGATTGTCTGCGATCGACAATCTATTAAAATTCGGACTCAGCGATGCAGTCTCAGAGGCAATTTCAGCATTGCTTTGACTAACTCATTCGCTTCCACAGGTTTTGCAACATGATGTTGAAACCCAGCAGCAAGAGCTTGTTTCTGATTAAAGTCTCCAGCATAAGCAGTCAGGGCGATCGCCGGAATTTGCCCGCCCTGCTCTGGTGGTAGAGTTCTAACTTGCCGCACTAGCATATAGCCATCCATCTGTGGCATTCCGATGTCGCACAGGAGGATATCGAAGGGTGTGGTTGAGAGCAGTTGCAGCGCCTCGATCGCAGACCCAACGGCAGTCACTTTGGCTCCGGCTTGTTCCGCTACAAACGCCACAAACTCGCGTGAATCGCGTTCATCATCCACAACCAGCACGCGCCGATTGGCCAGAGCGAGCTCGTCAGATCGAGCTTCAGCCCCAGCAGCAACTTCTTCAACCGGATTCGCGGTATGCAAGAGGGGAAGTTCAACGGTGAAGGTGGCTCCCTGTCCTTCACCCCTACTCTCAACCCAAATTCTGCCGCCGTGCAGTTCCACAATTTGACGCGCGATCGCCAGCCCCAATCCCAAACCCCCAAATTTACGAGTTGTGGCTCCATCCTCTTGCCGAAAATGCTCAAACACATAAGGCAGAAACTCAGGATTGATGCCTTTTCCAGTATCGGTGACAAGAATCTGGGCATGAGTTCTAGTTTGGGTTAACCTAACGGTAATTTGCCCGCCTTGAGGCGTGAATTTCACTGCATTAGATAAAAGATTCCAGATTACTTGCTGCAAACGCCCGGAATCGCCAATTACCATTCCGACGCCCGGTGAAAAGGTTGTTTGAATTTGCAGTGACTTAGCTTCGGCGGCTAGTCGAACGGTTTCTAAAGCGGCCGAAATCACCATATTCAAGTCAACGGACATCCGATTCAAACTCAGTTTGCCGCTCAGAATGCGGGAGATGTCGAGCAAGTCATCAATCAGTTGTGACTGGAGTCGCGCGTTGCGTTCGATCGTGGCAAGGGCGCTAGCCGTTTTTGCCGCATCAAGTTTGCTGTGCTGCAACAGCTTCGACCAGCCGAGAATGGGATTGAGCGGCGATCGCAACTCGTGAGACAGTACCGCCAAAAACTCATCTTTGATGCGGTTGGCAGTTTCGGCGGCTTCCCGTGCGGTTTGTTCTCGTTGTAGGATTTGTTCTCGTTCGGCTTCGATGCGCTTGCGATCGGTTACGTTTCTGAAGTAGACAGTGATTCCGTCTACGGCAGGATAGGCTTGGACTTCGTACCAGCGGTTGTGGTCAGGATAGAACGAGATAAACGAAGAAGCAACCCGCTCGCTGGCGGTTTGGCGATAGGCTCGCTCGAATTCCATGCCGACGGTGCCTGGATATTCTTCCCAGATCACCTTTCCCAGCAGATCGCCTGGAGTGCGATCCAGTATGACTTCTGCCTGCGGATTCACGTAGGTAAACCGCCAATCTCGGTCGAGCGCGAAGAATCCGTCGGTAATACTCTCCAAGATATTCCGGCTCTGCTCCTCGCTTGCCTGCAAAGCTTTCTCGGCTTGTTTGCGCTCGGCTTCGATACGCTTGCGATCGCTAATATCTTTGAACACGACGGCAACTTTTCGCGCTCCTAGCTGCCCGGTGCGGCAGGCATAAACGTCGAACCAACGGTTCATTGCTTCAGAGCCATTCTCCAACCGAACAGCTTCACCTGTCAGGGCGACTTGAGCGTAAATCTTAATCCAGTGGTCTTCAAAATCGGGGACTAACTGACGCACGGTTCTACCAACGGCTTGTCGAAGTCCCGTTTGTTGCTCGAACGCCGGATTGGTTTCTAAGAAGCGGTAATCGATCGGCGTGTCACTGGCATCAAACAGCATTTCAATGATGCAAAAGCCTTCATCGATCGACTCAAACAGCGTTCGATAGCGTTCCTCGGATTGGCGCAGGGCTGCTTCCGCTTGAATTCGATCGGTGACATTCCTGAAATAAACGGTGATTCCCTGTGCCGCAGGGTAGGTGCGGAGTTCGTACCAACGATCGTGGTCGGGATAAAACGCCGTAATTGATGCAGGCACGCGATCGCGCATTGCGCTCCAATAGATCGGCTCAAACTCGCTGCCAATCAGTCCTGGGTATTCTTCCCATAAATTCTTGCCAATCAAATCACCCGGAGTGCGATCGAGCAGTTTTTCGGCGAATTGATTGGCGTAGGTGAACCGCCAGGTCTCATCCAGGGCCAAGAATGCTTCAGCAATACTCTCCAGAATATTCCGGCTCTGCTCCTCGCTTTCACGCAAGGCTGCTTCCGCCCGTTGGCGATCGTTTTCGACCTGCACGCGATCGGTGATATCAACGGCAGCGCCGTAAATCACTTGTTCTTCTGGGTACGGCTGGGCATTCCAGAGAAACCAGCGGTACGAGCCATCTTTGTGCCGGTAACGGTTTTCAAACGTAAAGGTTTCGTTACCGGAGAACAGATTGTCGGCTTCTGCAAGGGAGGTTCCCAGGTCGTCCGGGTGGACAAACTCACTCCAGGGGCGGGATGTCATTTCGTCTGGTGTCCAGCCGAGGATTCGTTCAAAGGTTGGGCTTACCCAGTGGAAATACCCGTTTATGCCCGTAATCACTTGCAAATCTGAACCGACGGCAAGAAACCGTTCCCGTTCCTGCTCAATTTTTTTGCGATCGTTGATATCCCGAAAGAAAAAAGACAGCCCCGTCGGGGAAGGATAAACGTGAACCTCAACCCACAAATCAAACGGGGTATAATATTCCTCAAAGTCCACCGCGATTTGCTCGCTGAGCGATCGGCGATACTGGATTTCAAACTGATTGCCGATCGTGCCTGGGAAGGCTTCCCACATCGTTTTGCCCAGAATTGCTTCTAAAGGAGTTCGCGACAGTCGTTGTGCCGCTTCGTTGGCATAGGTAATGCGAAAGTCGAGATCCATTGCCATAAACCCATCGGTCACGCGCCCCAGAATGGTTCGCTCTCGCACAGTTGCTTCCTGTCGCAGCCGTGCCAGCTTCAAACTTGCTTCTACCCTTGCTAGCAGTTCGCGCCCCGAGAACGGTTTAATCAGATAGTCGTCGGCTCCAGCTTCGAGTCCTTCGATGCGAGATTCTTCGCCTGCGCGGGCTGATAATAGAATGATGGGAATGTCTTGGGTTGCGGGATTAGAACGCAGCGATCGCAACAACTCAAACCCATCCATCCCCGGCATCATCACATCCGTTAATACCAAATCAGGGGGATTTTTCTTTAGAGCGGTCAAAGCGGCAACGCCATCGGCGACGGTTTGAACAATATAAGAACCGCTCAGGAGTCGTCGAATATAATCGCGCATATCAGCGTTATCATCTACCAATAAAATTTTCGCTGGAGCGGCCCGATCGGCTGGTGCCTGATTTAAGTTAGTAGGATTATTGTCTAATTCAAAATCCAAAATCGGCAATCTAAAATCGCCTTCTGGCAACCAGCGTTGAGCTTCTTCAACATAGGGCATCGCGCCTAACGCCGTTGATGCTAACGTGCGACTGGCACCAATGCGCTCCGGCGGCAGATGTGCTGTTCCGGTGGGAATCGTCACCGTAAAGCAACTTCCCTCCCCAAAAGTGCTGCTGACATCAAGCTTTCCACTGTGTAGTTTCACGAGTTCTTGCACTAGCGATAGCCCAATGCCAGAGCCTTCAAAACTCCGCCCTTGCGAGTTTTTGATTCGATGAAATCGCTCAAATAAATGCGGTAGTTCTTCGGAGGGAATACCGACTCCTGTATCTGCAACTGATAATTCAACCCCATTTTCGACGCACTGCAATCGAACAGTAATGGTTCCTGCTAAGGTAAACTTAAAGGCATTTGATAATAGATTGAGAACGATTTTTTCCCACATTTCGCGATCGACATAAATCGCTTCCGGCAAGGGTGGACAGTCAACAATTAGCGACATTCGGGCCCGTTCAATCAGCGAGCGAAAAGTGCTGGCAAGTTCTGCCGTATAGGTTGCCAAATCTACAGGTTCATAAGCTGCCTCCACTCGACCTGCTTCGATGCGCGAGAAATCGAGCAAGCTATTGACGAGTTTGAGCAACCGGATTCCGTTCCGCTGCACCAGTAGTAATTGTTCGCGTTCTTGAGGTGGAATTGTTCCATCCAGATTCGCGATCGTGTCTTCTAAGGGAGCCAGCATTAAGGTCAGGGGCGTGCGGAATTCGTGCGAAACATTGCTAAAAAACGTGGTTTTAGCACGGTCTAACTCAGCTAATGCTTCGGCACGTTTACGCTCTTCTTCGTAAGCGTGGGCGTTGGCGATGGCTGTTGTCACCTGGCCTGCCATCAAGTCAAAAAAACCTTTGTAATCATCATCAAACGTTCTAAGCGGACTCACTCCAGCAATCAGAAACCCGAAGGTTTCTCCCGATCGAGTTAGTGGTAGAACAACCGCTTGATGAGGAGATTGGGACCACGCGCCGCCCGGTAAAAGTCCAAATTGCCCCTCCAAATCTTCAATGATTCTGCTTTCGCCCGTCTCCATGACTTGCTTCAATTGCCACTGGCACTTTTGGGCGGATGTAAGCTCGATCGCCTCACAAGAGGCAAGGGTTCCGGCTGCTAACCTTGTTGTACCCGCGAGTCGTGCGATCTCGCTTTCGCCATCGAGTAGATAAAACAGCGCAAACGGGATGTCATAGGCGTTATTGGTCAATACGGTGGCGGAAATTTGGCAAGCTGCTTCTACCGTCTTGGCAGTGACTGTTTCTGCGGCTAATTCGCGCAACGTTGCCAAGCGGCGATCGCTCAACACGCGCTGAGTGTCCTCGCTACAGGCGCAGAAAACGCCCCCCACTGGAACATCATCATTCGCCACCGGACTGTAGGAAAAGGTAAAGTAGGTTTCCTCTGTATACCCGTTGCGCTCCATTACCAGAAGCAATTCTTGATTCCACGTCGATTGTCCCTGGTTCAAAACGGCTTCTGCTTGCGGCCCTAGCGTGTCCCAGATTTCAGCCCATACCCGTGAGGCAGGCTGACCTAGTGCTTGCGGATGTCGCTTGCCGAGGATAGGAATGTAAGCATCGTTATAAAACTTGGTCATCTGCTGTCCCCACCAGACGAACATGGGGTAGCGAGAGCCTAAGATGATCCGAATCGCGGTTTTCAAGCTTTGAGGCCAGGTTTCGACAGCCCCCAGCGGCGTTTGCGACCAGTTGTGCGATCGCATCAGCATCGCCATCTCGCTATTGCCTGCAAAAATCTGTTCAACGAGTTGAGACTGCCGGATCATGCGCTTGTCCTTCCATTGGGCCCACACAAACGGGCAACGATCTTCATTATCTAGGCTGACCGGGCGGGTTTAGGTAGGTGAGGCCAGAAACCCAGCGGCGATCGCCGGTTGCTGGTTAACTTGTCCAGCATAGGCTGCCAGAGCGATGGCCGGAATCTGCCCGCCGGGCGATCGCCCTTGGAGTTGGCGAATTTTACGCATGAGAGCAGAGCCGTCCATCTGTGACCTTTGGATATCATATCAATTCGGCCACAGCCGGAACGAGCGAGCTTTGGTTTTTTTACCCAATGGAAACCAGAGATCGCTTGAATCAAAAAAGGTGGTTTGAGGAGAACAAGGCAGCACTGAAATAATACGAATTCCATTAGTGAGTGGCATCTCCCTGTGAGACAGTTTGACCCCACCATAAAGCTAGCGCTTGGTGGTGGGTATTTCTCCTAATCTTCATTTTTCTTTGTGAAACATACTTGCAAAATTTTTGACATCGTGCTAACGTTAAAAGGTTTGAGACTTAACATCAATAGAGGTAAAACCCCGCAGAATGAAACAATTGGGAACCCATCTGGTCGCTGATGCTTGGCAGTCTCCTGGAGACTTGCTTAACGATCCTGAACGTATCCGCCGCGCTATACTCGATGCGATCGAAGCCGGAGGAGCTACTCTCATCGATTTGTGCGTACACCAGTTTAGTCCTCACGGAGTGACAGCTACTGCTACTTTGGCAGAGTCTCATATAGCAATCCATACTTGGCCTGAACACGGTTATTTTGCTGCAGACTTATTTTTCTGCGGAGCCGGCGACCCTCACCGAGCCATGAAGGTGCTACAGACCGCTTTAGAAGCTAAACAGGTAAAACTCACTGAGTTCACGCGCGGTTTCGAGCCAGGGGTGGGAATCGTAGGTTCTGCTTGTGAAGAGCAGTATGCCCCTCGTTCAGTAGAAACGAGTGCCGCCAGAGGATGATGGCCAATTAGCGTAACTTTGAACAATTTATGCTAGGTTTTGTTTAAAATCCCACGGCTGGAGTCGTGGGATTCTTGTTGGAATTTACTTTTTCATTAATAAAGGGCGGACAACTAAATAACCTGCACCGAAAGCTGCAATCACAATCAGAAAAAT
Organism: Microcoleus sp. MON2_D5; assembly: GCF_036701905.1. Lineage (NCBI taxonomy): Bacteria > Bacillati > Cyanobacteriota > Cyanophyceae > Oscillatoriales > Microcoleaceae > Microcoleus > Microcoleus sp. MON2_D5. The sequence continues at coordinate 17,883 of NZ_JAUBRM010000032.1, read as the reverse complement.
CGCGATCGCCAACCACAATCCGCTTAAGTCTGAGGTTTTTTTGAGTTGAGGTCGGACACGGTAAGGAGTTTCCGGCACCTCTGTAAATAATTTTTCGGGAAGTGGCTGCGGTATCGAGGCGGGTGTTGGCTCCGGTTCCGGTAGTGGGAAAGGGAAAGCCACTGTCTGAGGTGGTTGAGGTACGGCAGAATTAGTCTGCGAGGTGGGAGGTGGTGGGGGCGGAGGTTGAACGCTGAAATTGAATTTGACTGACGGCATTTGAGGCATCCCTGTCTGGGTGACGCTCTGAGCCGAGTTGACTACTTGCTGTAACTGTTGGGATACTTGAACTACTGTTTCTACTTCTCGCCGCAGTTGTTGATTTTGTTGGACTAATTGCTGATTGTGGGTTTTGAGGGAGTCCACCATCGCTTGGGCTGCTTGCAGCTCTGCCGTGACTTCTCGATAGAGGGAAATTGGTACCGATGGAGAGTAACTATTTGAGTTTTCAGGGGAAGTATTGTCAGATAAGGTAGTATTTTGCATAATTATTGTAGATGGCGAGGGTGAACTTGTTTTAGTTTAGCCTGAGAGTATTTGCAATTAGATCGATCGCAACACAATTCGTCAAGATATTTGTTACATATATTGAACGTAAATTTAATTTAATGTTACAAGTTTTTAGTCAATCGCTATGAACAACTACGCACCGGAACAAACTATGTCGCAAAAGTCAAGCACCGAGGAAATGAAATACGGCGAACGCCAGATTTTGGAAGGCGAGTTAATTACTTTCCCGAATCCGCGAGTCGGGCGGCGCTACTCGATTAACATTACTTTGCCGGAGTTTACTTGCAAGTGCCCCTTTTCTGGCTATCCAGATTTTGCGACAATTCACGTTACTTATGTGCCCGACGAGCGGGTGGTAGAGTTAAAGGCGCTGAAACTGTACGTTAACAGTTATCGCGATCGCTACATTTCTCACGAAGAATCGATCAATCAAATTTTAGACGATTTTGTGGCGGCTTGCGCGCCGCTGGAAGCGACGATTAAGGGCGATTTTTCGCCGCGGGGGAACGTCCACACCGTGATTGAAGTGTCGCACCAGAAGTAGGGTGGGTATTAAGCTGTTGTGGCATTGAGATTTAATTGTGGGGTGGCCTCGAAGCCCACCCCACAATAGTTTTAAGAGATAGGATTGTTAATAACATTAGTAAGTAATGGTAGGGTGCGTCAGGGCAGCCCTCTCAAGCGAGTCAAAAAGTCGTTCAAACGCTTAAAATCTCGTAGTTGGTAGGGTGTACACTAAGTATCGGTTGAGTTTGTCGCCTACCGGAGAGTACCGATTGACCGGCGTTTCAGCATTTTGATTTTTAAACCAAAACTCCGTAGAGCAATTTTCATTACTTGAAATTTGAAAAATCAGAACGTGAAATAGCGGTTTTATGGTTGTTCTCAGCTTCACATTAACCACCTCGACATATCTGGCAACGCGCACGCTACAAACTCAACTAATCTTGTTGATATTTATCGTTGGTGTAAGGTGCGCCTAGCGCACCCTACGGTTAGCTTTGACTTGCAACAGAAGTCGGGGCGATCGCACTTTTTTCCTCTGCCGTTTTCGATTCGGCTAACTTGTCCAAAATCTCTACAACTTCTCTTTCAAAAGTCACCTGAGCGCGATTAGTGCGCCCGCCGACGTATAGTTTGCCGTCCTTTTCCAAAGCCCAAATCTGCGAGTGAGACAGATAGCTCATCAGCACGCTGAGCATCAGCAACCCGAAGCCAGTATAAACGATCGGAATGCCCGGATCGGCTTTAATTTGCAATCCCGTACTGCCTACAACTTCGTCAATTGTCAGCATCACTCCATTAACTTCTACCGCCGTGCCCGCGCGAACTGTAGTTAACAATTTGCCATCCGTACCGTACACTAACATCGTTCCTTGCAAGTCTTTTGCTAGCAGAGAAACTCCCGCACTCAAATCTGGTTTTGTTGGAATCCAAGCACCCCAAATGCGGCCTTGACCTTGGGTGTCTAGCTGAGCCATTGGCAATTGTAAAACCGGGCTTTTGTTGAGGCGAACTCGCAGGGCGGCTATTGCCCAATCTGCTTGATAAAATGTGACTCCCCGGTATCTGAGGGGCTCGTTAACGTGAATGGTTTTGCGATCAACTTCTTGGCCTGTTTTGTCCAAAACTGACAAGTCAGAGTAAAATTGGTCGATCGCACCGCTGGGACTATAATCAATCCAGAACCGATTAACTCGCATCGACCAATCCTTCGGTATTTGCGGCCCCGCCCAAGGCCCTGCATCCATGATATTCTGCACCTGAAATGTTTCGCCGCTGGGAACCATTTCTTGACCTAGAAATCCCGTCATCGCGCCCCACATCGACCCAGCTAAAATAATTAGCATACTGGCGTGAACAATAATCGGGCCGACTTTGCCAATTATTCCCTTGCGGGCATAAACTTTTTCGCCTTCTCGAAATATGCGGTAGTTTTTTTGCTGCAAAAGTGGTTCTAAGGAACTTAAAGCAACTGTTTCTAATTCCGCACTGAGAGCTAATTTTTCAAACTGCTTTGGTTCTTCATAAAATTTCCAGCGACGGGCAGCTTTTAATGCCGGAAATTGCCGCGTAAATGTACAAGCTGTTAAGCTGCTGCCGAACAAAATTAGGATGGACAAAAACCACCAAGTGCGGTATACGTGGTCAAGTCCTGCAATTAGCACAACTTTCCAAGTTAGGAAGCCGAACAAAGCGGGGTGTTCTGGATAGTTAGATTGGTAAAAGGGTACTGATTGGCCTTGTTCAATGACAGTGCCGGAAATGCTGAAAAATGCGATCGTCAGCAGCAAGATAATTGCCAGCCGCAAATCGGCTAGCACCGGCAAGATTTCTCGCTTGAAAAACCTTTGAGGGGCAGTCGCCCAGTTTGATAGTTTAGATAGAAATACTTCTTTTGATGTCATTGGTAATTATGAAGGAAGAAGGAAGAGGGAAGAGGGAAGAAGGAAGAAGGAAGAGGGAAGAGGGAAGAAGGAAGAAAGAGGAGGGAACAACAAAACATGAATAAAATAAAATATTATTATTTTTATCGAGCAAGTCTCAATCAATTTTGAATTCTTTTTCTTTTCTTTCTTCCTTCGTGTTCTTCGCGTCTTCGCGGTTCGTTAAAAAAACGTAATTCACGCCTTCAGTAGAGATTGCTATATCTTTAAATAAAGACTGTAGTCCTTACTACTAAACTTAAGCGGGAAGGATGCGGGAAAGCAGAGAGAAAACGCCAAATCCTACTAGCAAAACACCGCTAACAGGCGTAATCCAACTCGACCACCGACGTAATTCTAACAACTTTTTAATGCTAGCAGTAAAAGTACCTGCTATAATCAGCGGAGCCACGTAGCCAGCAGCGTAAAACAGCAGCAACACACCACCTAAAACTGTATCCCCCGTTTTGGAAACCCAAGCTAAGAGTGTAGCTAAAACCGGAGTGCTGCAGGGAGACGCTACTAAACCAAAAGTTAAGCCCAATAAGTACGATCGCACGCCCGCCGGCAAATCTTTCGGAACCCACCCCACAGCGTCGAAAGACGGCATTTGTAAGGGTAAAGCTTCGAGTAAATTCAGCCCCATTAGAATAGCAATAATGCTGACCAGAATCGGCAAACCCAGACCAATTTTGCCGTAAACTTGTCCGGCCAATGATGCTACAATACCTAAACCCGCAAGGGTGGTGGCTAATCCCAGGGAAAACCACGCAGACTGGGCTGCGGCTTGCAGGCGACTTTTTGCTTCGTATCCACCGATGTAGCCGATCGTGATCGGCAACATTGAAAGCATACAGGGCGTTAAGCTCGTTAGCAACCCTGCCAGAAAGATGACTCCGACGCTGACTAAACTGAGGTTTGTCAGTTGAGTATTTACTAAATTATTAGCAAATTGTGCGATTTCGTAAAGTTGGGTTTGCAGGGTTTCCATCAGTCGGTTTTAGATTTTAGATTTTAGATTTTAGATTGACTCTACAGTCGATCGATTTTAGATTTTAGATTGACTCTACAGATGAATCTGGGAGTTTCAACTAAATATATAATTTTTTTGCTCTCCACAGTCGATCGATTTTAGATTTTAGATTTTAGATTTTAGATTGACTCCACAGTCGATTTTAGATTTTAGAGAGCCTCTACAGATCAATCTGGGAGTTTAAACTAAATATCTAATATTTTTGCTGTTCACGACTGCTGTCGGGGGCTTGTATCCCGAGGCAGGTGACTTCAGGTTCGGGGCTGTTCTGGCTTTCTTGAAAATTGTAACAGATGCGCGCAGGTTCGGTTTGAGATTTAAGATTTTAGCGATATTTACTGGTTGGGAGTTAAAAGGTCGATCGCACCCTGGTTTAAATTGATATCTTGACAGCATCTCAACAAGCTGTTGGCAACGGGCGCAGCTTGGGAGTTAAAAGGTCGATCGCACCCTGGTTTAAATTGATATCTTGACAGCATCCTCAACAAGCTGTTGGCAACGGGCGCCGCCTATTGCACCAGATAATTCATTGACTGCGAAATCGGCGCAAAAGCCTGTCGTTGAAAGTATTCAAACAGACTTTAATTTAACTCTACTTTAAATTAAAGCCACTTTCTTCATTAATAGACCCGTCCGGCATTATTGCCCCTGCCAGCACCGCACCTCTGAGATTTGCTCCCGTTAAAATAGCGCCTTCTAAATTAGCATTGCTCAAATTTGTGACTTGTTTGGAACCTCGGAAAAAGAAGCTGTGCAAGTCAGCACCTGTTAAATTAGTGTCTGCCAAATTAGCATATTGCAAGTCAGCACCGTGCAGCGTCGCCTCCGTTAAATTAGCTTGGGTAAGATTGCTCCCCCAAAGTCGAGAATCTAAGACATTAGCATCTTGTAAATTGGCGCGGCTCAGATTGGCCAAAGTCAGATTAGCATCCCACAAGTTCGTGCCGTTGAAATTAGCTTCTGTCAAATTGGCTCGACTGAGATCCGTGCCTAAAATCTCAGCATTTGCTAAATTAGCGCCGGTGAGGTCGGCGTCAGAAAGATCCGCATTTTTTAAGTTAGCACCGGACAAATTAGCGCCGCTCAAATTAGCGCCGCTCAAATTAGCTTCTTGGAGATTAGCGCCCCGCAAATCTACAGTGTTCAAATCGCATTGCTTCCACAGAAAGCTGACGCACCAATTATCTTTTAATAGGTGACTCAAATCCTCCGCATTGGCGGCCATCACAGGAGGAGTTAAGTAGAGAGTGAACAGGACGATCGCCAACACCGCAGCGAAGAAAGTTTTCAGCCTCATAACTCTTTTCATTGACACTAATTTGCGCCATTAATTATTGATGTCTAATCAAAGCATAGCAAATAATTTGCAACTTCCCTCAGCAAGATTACTCAAAAATATTAGTGTAGTGAAAGGTTAATCAGGGTTGGCGCAGGCACAAACTTAATTCAGGTTGTGTTAGACCCCCTTTGAGCTAGAAACTCGGTTGATTCACAAATGCGTCGCTGCCAAACTAATATTTTTCCTAAAAACCTGGTATAAGATAACCGCAAGTTGGCTCGGGATTTGCCAGTGCAATATCGCTACAAAGTAATACTTGCTCCAGGCAGTTGCGATCGCTCCCCCAGGGGCATATCTGCAAACAATCCTGGTATAAACTGCTCAATATGGGAATCAAGAAACCGCTCCTCTAGCCTACAAGCCTTATATTTAAAGGGTTAGAGACGCAATTTGTGTTAATTGCGATCGGCATCACTAACTAAGGCTAACCCTCCTCACACAACTCCAGCCTCAGCATCACCCAATCTCATCAAACTTATCACGTTCCTGAGACTACGGATATCACTGTCCATAGCTCAACTATGAAAGAAAATAAGAGCATACAGTTGAACAGCACTTTTCCCATGCCTACTATCCCCCTTCTCCCAACCCAATTAGTTGTCACAACTATTTTCAATTCGATCGAATCTTTGGGATTCACTAATATTGCCGGCGTATTTTCGGGGGAGCAAGCTGAATCCCGACAAGAGGCAAATTTAAAAGTTAGTACCAAAAAGTTTTACACTCAGGGTTTAAAAAATCTCGAACAACAAGACTTGCACGGCGCTATTAAAAATTTCACTGCCACAATTAACATTAATCCGCAATTCGCCTCAGCTTACAACGATCGCGGTGTGGCCCGCTACAAATTAGGCTACAAACAATCTGCGCTGGAAGATTTAACTACAGCCATCAAACTCAATCCTTACCGAGCCAAGTATTACAGCAATCGGGGGTTTATGCTGACTCGTTTAAAACATTATACAGCGGCGATCGCAGATTACACCTCGGCACTGCTGCTCAACCCTAATGTAGCTCAATCTTACTTTAACCGAGGTGCTATCCGCCTGCAAATGGAGAATTCCCTGGCAGCACTAGCTGATTTTGAGTCAGCAATTCGCCTCGATAGCGATTTTGCTAAAGCTTACTTTAACCGAGGACTGACTAGATATAAATTGAGAGAGGTTGAGGGAGCATTTGAGGATTTTCAGAAGGCGGCAGGGCTTTTTAAGCTGCAGGGGAAAATGGATTCTTATCAAGAGGCAGTTTCTCAAATTACAAAGCTATGGTGTTAGTTGAATTTGGGAATAGGGAATAGGGAATAGGGAATTGGCAATTGATAATCAGGTAAGGTGCACCGAAGAGCACCCTACAGCTATAGTTATTGCCTCAGTCTTGTTAAAGTTAGCCAATACTCAAGGCCGCGTCTCTGGAAGGCAAGTTATCGGCAACGTAAGCAGAAGAAAAGTTAATTTCAAAAGCAGCATTTTGAACTGCTGCAGGAGTGGCATTTTGAACCACAGCCAAAGTAGCTCCTCCAAATTGAATGAGTGTGTTGCTGCCTGATTGGGTGAATGAGGTGTTGGATAAAGGGCTGGTCAAGCCAATACGATCGCCATCTCCCGGCCTAAAATCAAGAATTATATCGCTCGTCCCATCCAACTCCAGAATTTCACCCGTAACCCGAACAAAAGTATCTGCACCTGCGCCACCAGTGAGAGTATCGCTGTCAACATCGCCGATTAAAACATCGTTACCATCGCCGCCGATTAAAACATCGTTTCCTCTGCCGCCTCGCAAAAAGTCGTTACCAGCATCGCCATTGAGATTATCGTCGCCGAGATTTCCGTTGATAATATCGTTGCCAACACCGCCGCTAATGGAGTCGTTACCTTTGCCGCCTCTGAGAAAGTCGTCGCCTGCTTCGCCGGTGAGGGTATCGTTGCCTTGGCTGCCATTAATTGCATCATCCGTGGGTGCACCGAGGATGCGATCGTTTGCGCTACCTCCCACTACACCGTTAGAATTTTGCTGAGAGTCTTGGGAAGTGACTTGATAGTTGTTCGGGGTGTTGGCCAATCTGAGGGCTCGCAAAGGCAGATTTACAAAATTGGTACTGTTAATGAAATCGTTGAGTACATTAACATCGCTAATGATGCTAGAAACCCGGCTGGGGACGATTCCTCCAACGACTTTTGCAGTTGAAATGCGATCGCCCTGCTGCACCGCATTCACCGTTTCAAAACCTTGAATAACGTTGCCAAAAACAGCATAATCACCGTCCAAAAATGGCAAATTATCCAAAGCAAAATAAAACTGCGAAGAAGCCGAATCCAAAGCATTAGAACGAGCCATTGCCACAGCCCCGCGATTATGCCGCAACTGCGGCGTCTGGGTGACAATTTGGTTGTAAACAGGTTGCGCGGCTCCTTGCGGCTTAATTTCCAAAGGAATAAAACGCGCCTGATTGGTATCCGGGTCAATAAAATTACCCGTTCCCAATTGACTTGCCGGAATTGTCGTATCTCTGCTGCGCGGATCGCCTCCTTGCACCACAAAAGGATCTGGCTGGCGCACAACTCGGTGAAACATCACCCCGTCGTAAATGCCGCGTTCAACTAAGTCAACAAAATTTCCTCCAGTAATCGGGGCATTAGTGCCATCGACTTCGATCACAACGGGTTGACCGTTAATTACCTGGACTACTATAGCTTTGCCTGTTAACGGGAGTGCAGCGCTCATGGGTAAATTGCTATTTGAGTGAGTGATCTTGGGGTTTTAGAAGCAATCCGCGAATTGCCCCTACCCATTTAATCAGAAAACTGTAAACTTGTCTTAAGTACAGTTCTACTTCTAAATTCATGATGTCCCGTCGCAATTTTTTTAGCACTTTATTGGCAATTTGTCTAGTTTTTCTAAGTTTCAATTTTGCCACACCTGCATTTGCCCTCGGTGGCAAGCTTCCGACGGTGAATGAAGCCGCACCGGATTTTAGTTTGCCGACAAACAGTGGCGACGGACAAGTGTCCCTGTCCGATTATCGCGGTAAGTGGCTGGTAGTCTATTTTTATCCGAAAGACTTTACATCCGGTTGTACGATCGAAGCACGGAGATTTCAGGAAGACTTGCCGAAATACTTGGCAAAGAATACTCAAATTATCGGTATTAGCGCTGATGATGTCGATTCCCACGCGGAATTTTGCGATTCCGAAGGTTTGAAGTTTCCACTGTTAGCTGATACGGATGGTAAAGTGAGTAAAGCTTACGGTTCTTGGATTAGTTTTATCTCCGCGCGACACAGTTTTATTATTGACCCTGAAGGTATTTTGCGCGAAACTTTTGTGAAGATTAATCCGGCGATTCATTCTAAAGAAGTGTTGGCTCGTTTGGGGGAATTGCAGGCTAACGGGTAATGCGAGGTTTCACAGTACACGAAATACGAGAAACCGATCGCGTTCGCTTTCTCCATACCCGCAATCGCACCCTCTACAAGAACGTGCTGCGGATGAACATTGACCGCAACCTTAGGCTGGCCATTTTCAATCAACTACACTGATGGCAACGTCAGCATCAGTGGACAACATGAAGAAACCCCGATCGTCCGCGCCGGAGGGCTGGTGGAACTGCTAGACACGATCGATTTAGGACAGCCCATTGCCCTGGATGGAAATATCACTGATTTGATCGCTCGCACTCGCGATCGATCTCCAGCCAGGGGATGGCATTGTCCTCTACAGCGATGGCATTACAAAAGCCAAGAACATGGACATAGCCCGGTAGGGATTGGAGCGACTCTGTGCGATCGTGAGTCAAAATTGGCAACAATCCGCAGACGAAATCAAACAACCAGTGATTGCAGATGTCCGCAAATTTATAGATGAAAAAAACCAGTTTTATGCTATCTGTTTGCTGATCCTCAAGTAGCAAACATAGGGTGAGATTTAAGGATTTAATTAATCTTTATTTTGGCTATTGATAGAAATTTTTGGACAGTTCTATATTTTGGCGATCGCTAATTTATCTGGTCTGGATATTATAGCGATCGCTCTCGGTAATTTGCCAAGCCCGGTTTTTGATTAATATTCTCCAAACTTGCTCTCCACTTAGTCGAATTCCTGTTTTTTCTTCTAGATAGGTCGCTAACCTAGGCACCCGCACTCATGTTTGTTTAACTGTCATTTGAGTCTTTATTGACAATATCGTGAGATTATGGCGAAAATGTATTATCTAATTTTATGTGAGTATTGTTTGGGAAAATCCCCATCGCATTATTAACTAACAAATTATGCCAAAAGTTGTTTCGATACACTCCTATCGACGCGGTACAGGTAAATCTAAATTTACTGGTAACTTAGCAACTACGGTAGCCCTGCAATGTCATTGAGTCGGCGTAGTTGATACAGACGTACCCTCGTCTGGTATTCACAACCGGTTCTGCCTGGAGCCGGAGCAAACCTCTAAAACCCTGAACAATTATCTCTGGGCCAAAAGTTCGATCGCAGACGCTGTGCTGCCTATGATGTCAGTGTCAACATCGGTATAGATAGTCCAGGCAAGCTGTTTTTGATACACTCTAGTGTCAAAGCAGATGAAATTGCCAGAATTTTGAAGGACGGCTATGATGATGTCAAGCTGCTGAATGATGCGTTTCGTAGCTTGGTGAAAGCACTCAAGCTTGATTATTTATTTATTTATACCCATCCTGGCTTGTAGAAAAAGACGTTTCTCTCGATACCATCTCCCCTGTGCCGATCCTGATCTCAAGATTTTGGCTTGTATTTGTTTAATGTTGTCAAACCAGAGTACAATTTGGACGAGTGGATTGCCAGCGGTGACGGAATTAATGATTGGTAAGGCTAAACATCGCCCTTAAATTACAATTTTTATATTAGTGGAAAAAAAGGTTATACGATACCTCAAACCTACTGCCACGAAAGAGGCTAAATCTCAAGCAATCTTCAAAGCTGTCGTCACCGTCTAAATTTCTATGAGTTTCATCTATTAATGGTAATTAAATTCGATTTTTTTAGAGGCATTTTTTCCATCTTTCTTGCCACTTTTTCCTCCTCTATCACCTTATAATTAACTTGGATAATGACTACAAAAAAAGGTGAAAATATTCGCCTAGGTGGGTTAATTGGTGGTTCTTTGACAATGGGAATGGGCATCTGGGCAATCAACTTTATAGGAATGCTGGCTTATCACCTGCCAGTAGCGATCGCCTACGATTTACCTATTGTGGTCTTTTGGCTTGCCGTAGTCATTGCCTCTGGTATCACCTTCTACAGCTTGCATCGAGGTTTTGCACACAGGTTCTCGTTGTTAATTTCCGGTATTCTCATGGGCTCTGGCATTGAAAATATGCTTTATATTGGCATGGCGGCGATGCGAGTACCTGCCGAAATGCACCATAATTACTGGATTGTGGCACTGTCTTTCTTAGTTGCCGTTATTTCTAAATCTATAAGGAAGTCCGATGTACGACTTGACGAGATTCACTTTAAGGGACATGGCGGAATGCGGGTTGGCTCTACGCCATTTTGGCTTGGGGGTTGAAAGTATGGAAGAGGCGAGTAACAGAATTGTTAGGTATGTTTACGAAAATTTCTGTACTAAGCCAACAGGTGAGAAATCCTGCGCCCTAGTCCGTTTGTTCAAAACTCACCCTTATGAAGACTTAGAAGTCGAACTTGCCGAGTATGCCCGTAGTATGTTGGGCGACTATCCCCCTTTGCCTGCCATGAAGTGCATGACTGCACTGGCAACAGTAGGAGAAAAAACGGAATGGAACTCAAGACACACATCCGTTGGACATAAGGCTATTCCACTGGCAAGCGAATCTGTAGTCGATCAGCTACCGATGATCTCACAACTAATCAGACAGCTCGGCTTAGATATAAAAACAGTTATCAACCCTGACCCGAATCTTTTGGTAGAAATCGAGCAGAGGAAATACAACGTCTTCTATGTACCTGAAGCGATTGGCAGCCCCTACATTCCCGCTCAGGACTCCTTTGTGATTCCCTTCGGAATTAAGTCTGTTTTGGGGTTTGGTGGTCTATTACCTTCAGGCAATATGTTTGCAATTATCATGTTCTTGAAAGTCCAGATTCCTATTAGCACGGTTCAGATGTTCAGCACTCTGGCGCTGAACGTCAAGACAGCACTGCTGCCCTTCGATCGAGGAGCTGTCTTCGCTCAAAAAGATGAATCTACTACAGCCTCTAGGCAAATATTCACAAGAAACACTGAGCAGGAGCTAGCGCAGCTTAAATCCCAAGTAGCGACTTTGAGGCAGTTGCTTGATGTTTTTGACCAATCGATCTTGGTACAATCCGATCGACTCGAACAAGCCATAGAGGAACTGGCAGACTCGGCGCAAAAGTTAGATAGCCTCAACCAGAGACTCAAGGAAGACAATCTTCGCATGGGTGCGGAATTGGATATCGTGCGTCAAATGCAGCAAATGATTCTGCCAAACGCTGAGGAACTGGAAATTGAAGGACTCGATATTGCTGGATACATGGAGGCTGCCGATGAAGTCGGCGGCGACTACTATGATGTTTTAAACACCGATGGCGTTGTCACTCTGGGCATCGGCGATGTCACTGGACATGGACTTGAAAGTGGCATCTTGATGCTGATGGCGCAAACCGCCGTTCGCACCCTCAAGGAAATCCCCGAAGTAGACCCAGTTCGGTTCCTGGATGTGATCAACCGCACCCTTTACAAAAACGTCCAGCGCATGAATTCCGAGAAAAGTCTTACGCTAGCGATTTTAAATTACTCCCAAGGACGCATCAGCATCAGCGGTCAACACGAAGAAGTGCTCGTCGTGCGAAACGGTGGACAGCTAGAACGTATCGACACCATGGATTTGGGCTTTCCTATTGCTCTTGACGATGACATTGTTAAGTTCATCAGTCACATTTTCATTGAGCTACACACGGGAGATGGAGTAGTCCTCTATACTGATGGGATACCAGAAGCGAAAGATATTAACAAAGTGCAATATGGAGTCGAGAAACTCTGTGAAGTGATTAGCGAGAACTGGCACAAATCGGCGACCGAAATTAAAGAAGCCATTATTGGCGATTTGCGGCGGCATATTGGTAAGCAAAAGGTATTTGATGACATCACTTTGCTGGTTTTGAAGCGACAAAGCGATGCTTCAGATGCTCATCGATAACGGCAACTGGAAGTAGAGCTACAGTTCAAAAGCTCAAAACTGTTCGGAGTATTAATTAGTACGACAGCATTTAATATACTGCAAGACTTCTTGATAGATTTGACTGCTAACGCGATCGCCTCTTCTGCCATTTTATAGCTTTATATCAGCTACGAAAATTTTTAGATTAAATTCAGCGTAGGTTATTCCATCCTCACTATTATCATTTGTCCCTGTAATTAATACTTCTGAATCCTGCCACTTTTGCCTTGGTTCTTTGAATCTATCTCGAAACCATTTATTCAACTCCATAACGTAATCATTTAAGCGAGTTTTTTTGCTCTGAGTATTGGAAAATTTTTACCGTCAGGCGTAAATAATATCCCATTATAATTGAGGCAATTGGTATGAATTTTGACCGCAATAATTGCTTTAAGCTAGCTCTAGATTTAAAAAATTTCGTCATTCGGGATATCAAAAGCCAAGTGCTTTTAAGTATGGTAATGGCTGCGATTATTACTCTCATTTACACAAATGGATATCCAGGTAGGAGCCAACCAATTTTAACGGCATCGATCCCAGTAATTATTTTAGTATTACTATTAGTTTTTCAGACTAATAAAGCCTAAAAAAATTGGGAAGGCTGGCTAATTGCCGATCGGAGTATATTTACTAACCGTAATGTTTCCAAAAAAATGTGGATGACAATTTGCGAACAAACTTTAGCAAATCGTCAAGAAAAAGCAGCTCTTTGGCGCTTAATATCGGTTTTTTTATGGCAATAAAACAGCATTTAAGATACCCTGGACTTGACAATAAATTAAAAAAGTCGGTGCTTTATTTTGAACAATGTTTAGGGTTGCAATATGTCACTAATATGCTATTGAAAGTGACGCAACGGATTGGGGGATATCTAACTAAACAGTATACCCAAAAGCACATCGATAGTCTTCAATTTGCCTTTCTCAATCGCTTGCTGGATCAATTAGTAGAATGTCTGTCTCGCTGCGAACGCATTTTAGCTGCACCGATGCCAAAAGCTTATTCGATTCACCTACGGCATCTATTACTTTTATATTGTGTGGCACTGCCTTTTCAGATGGTGAAAGATTTGCAATGGTGGATAATTCCCGTTGTTGGGATAGTGTCTTTTGGGTTGTTTGGCGTTGAGGCGATCGGTTTAGAAATTGAAAATCCCTTTGGATATGATGCTAACGATTTTCCCCTGAATCGGCTTTGCAAAAAGTTGCACAACGATACCGAAGAATGAAGTGGTGCTCGAACAAAGCAAGACAGGATTGAAACATTAACAGGCAAAACGCATATTCAATGAGCAGATCCGTTGTGTAGGAGTTTGGCTGCACATAAAAAAGACAGGATTTTTTTTATAAGTAAGACTTATATCAAAGAAAACTTTTAGAGTCTCGACTTCTTTAAAAAGTCGGGACTCTGGGTCTTCTGTAATATAAAATCTAAAATCGATTGACTTCCAGAGGTTGTGAAACAGATTCATGGTCTGATAGATTTCTCTTTCTGCTAGCCATGCGACGTTCCGGGTCAATTCCCTCAAAGGTTGGCGGCAACCAAACTCGGACTACCAACAACACTCCCAAAACCAGCAAAAATGCGCCTGTTGATAATATTTGAACCCAGGGAGCTTCCAGCACTCCCCGCACTATCACTTCTCGCAAAACTGAGGCAATACAAACTTCCACAGCCACCCCTATCGAAACGCGCTGCTCTTGCAAGTAAATAATTAGCAGCCGAAATAATTCCACCAAAACCAATAAAAATAGAAGGTCGGCAGTCACTTACTGAAAATTTAAAGGAGGCAGCAGCGAGAAAAACATTTCTCGCAGTTCGAGTACCATGAAACAGAACAAACCAATACACAAAGAAATTACAATTAAATCTTGAACTGTTTCGAGAGCGCTGACTATTAGTTTTAGATTCAACCATTGCGGGGGGTGATTAATCTGGTTATTTGAACGGTTTTGCCTAGACGGCTCCTCCAATCTGTTTGACTTGTTTACAGCTTAAGTTAAAGTGAGCTTATCTTTGACCAAAAATCCGTTTAATTTATTTATAACCCTTATAAAAATTCCCTCTGTTGACAATTGCCCACAAACTTTTATTTACCGCGCTGGCGGGTTGACATTTTGCCAAAGCTTGTGGTAAATACGACCTCCGATTAGTAGATTTGACTGGTGAAAAGCAGAAGTCAAAATCCTAAAATGCTGCAACTGCTATAAAATAGGAAAATTGTAAAGAATTATTTACCACAGCTTGATAAACTCAAGCTAGCGACTCTCGGCTTTAATCATACAAAAGCCGGAAAGTCAACCGAAAAACCAAAAGTAATCCAGAGAGGATTGAACACAATGGCATTTGAACTCGCACCATTACCCTTCGCCGCTGACGCACTTGAACCAGCTCATATGTCGGCTGAGACGTTTTCGTTCCACCACGACAAGCACCACGCTGCTTACGTGACCAATCTGAATAAACTGATTGAAGGGACTGAAATGGCGAGCAAATCCCTTGAAGAAATTGTCAAGGAATCTGCTAAAGACCCATCCAAAGCAGGCATTTTTAACAATGCAGGTCAAGTTTGGAACCACAATTTTTTCTGGAATTCTCTCAAACCGGGCGGCGGCGGCACTCCCACAGGAGCTTTAGCTGACAAAATTAACGCCGACTTCGGCAGCTTCGACAAATTCAAAGAAGAATTCAAGACTGCTGCGACAACTCAGTTCGGTAGCGGCTGGGCTTGGCTGGTTGTGGACAACGGTACTTTGAAAGTTACCAAAACTGCTAACGCCGACACCCCGGTAGTACACGGCCAAACTCCGTTGCTGACTTTGGATGTGTGGGAACACGCTTATTATTTGGATTTCCAAAACCGCCGTCCCGACTACATTACTAATTTCTTGGATAATTTGGCTAACTGGGATTTCGCAGCAGCAAATTTGGCTGCGGCTTAGTAGCATCTGAGTTTGAGGACTAAAGTCCTTACTACACAACTTCATAGGTTCGTAGTGAGGACTTTAGTCTTTGTTGAGATGAGTATTAATTAACTTGAGTTTGACGGGCGCGGTGCAACGCAGGGTGGAGCGGTGAAAATAAACCTCGAAGCCGATCGAACTTCCAAATAGCGGTTAAAAATTTCATAAATTGGGTTATACTGTAATCGGTAACTCTTTTACGAATTTTGTAGTTTCAGTGGCTGTTCGCGCGATGACCTCTTCACCAACCATAGCACCCGTTCGATCGAGTCAAGTTACCCGCAAACCTTATCCCAACTATCGGGTAATAGTCCTCAACGACGATTTCAACACATTTCAGCACGTTGTGGAATGTTTGACGAAATACATTCCAGGAATGACGAGCGATCAAGCTTGGAAACTCGCCAACCAAATCCACCACGAAGGCCAGGCCACCGTCTGGGTTGGCCCGCAAGAGCAAGCAGAACTTTATCATATGCAATTGAGCCGTGCTGGACTGACAATGGCTCCGCTAGAGTCTACTTGAAAAGTGTCTAGAGGGCCCAAAGTTCGATCGTTTTTCGGTAATTAATGTGAAATTGATAGGATGTCCGGTGAGGCGACGGAGATTGGAATTTAAGAGGCGATCGTAATTTTGCCAATCCTTCCCGCCTCTGTATGTCCGGCTACCGTACAGCGCAGGTTGTAACTTCGCGATTTCATGGGTACAAACACCCATTCTGCCATAGCGCCCGGTTTAAGTTCCAATTCGTGAATCGTTCCTTTAATTTCCACCTTACCCGCTTCAACTTTTTGAGTCCAATTCGCATCAGCAAAGTTTTTGCCAGTGAAATAATGTTTCTGCGAACTGGGATTTTTTAGCACTAATTTATAGCGCTTGCCCGATTCAGATTCTAGCAGAGTGGGAAAAATTTGAGTTCCCCAGCTTCGTTAGCCAAACTAACAGTAATTTCGGTGACAGGTGGCCGAGACAAATCACCGGCAGCACTAGCAATGGTCGCCAGCATCAAGATTGTGCTCAAACATAAAATTACTCCCAAAATCACCTTGAGAGCTTGTTGTAACCGCTGGCTGCGGTAGAATTTGCTTAATTGCAAACCGAGTAAATTGATCGTGGCTGTTATGACTACTGACTACTGACTGCTGACTTAATTCGATCGCCAAACTTCATCCCAAGGCCCGCCCCCAACTTCCAACCCCGATAAAGAGCTTTGAGCCTCTAAGATAATTCTAGAACGCTGCTTGCCATTGTTTTCCACATTTCCCCCCAACAACTCTCGCAGTTGCAAGCGCAATTCGCCGTGCGTCGTATCCCGGCAGCAAAAAGCCATGCCTTTTTCTGTAGGAGTTCGCACATAAGTACCAGGACTGTTTGTAGTGCCAATCAACTCAACTTCAAATTGGCTGTTTCTAGCCTGCATTTTCCAGCTTCCCCAAGGTTCAATATTCCAACTAACTTGCGAATTCCAAGGCACAAATTCGTAAAATTTGCCTCGGTAATGCAGACCAACCATTGCTACCGATTCCATCCACCACAGCACGCCCCGCTTGCCGCCGCCAGCAGTTAAAGCTAAATCATTTTCGCCTTGAAAACAATTGCAATTAATCCAAAACCACTTTTGCGGAAAAGCACCGCCCCAGTTTTTTTCGCTGTAAGCGGGAGCATCTTTAAATTCGTAGCGTTGGCCGTTCCAATCAATCCAGCCCGTGGCTAAACCGTGAGCCATTAAAATTTGCCATCCCGGCTCAAATACGGGGAGAAAAGATAGCATTCCCGCCGTAGATTTCTGGATTTCCTCAGAGTTTCCCCAGCCATAAATAGGTTGAATTTCGTACTGCCAAAAACAGCGGCTGCCACTTCCCGGATCGTGCAGATAACCTTGATTTAAAGTAGCAGTAGCTTGATAGCCTTCTTCGACGCGGCTGTCGAATACTTGCGGCTCTAAATATTGGGGTTTAATTTGTAAATCTGTTTTGCCCCAATGTCCGAAACCTAAGCTTTCTCGGTGCGCCCAAAACTTATTTACATCGGGGAAAGTGCGGCACAAATAGCTATCTTCCGGGCCGAGAATTTGAGCTGCACCGCCACTGTAAGGTTGACCGCCTCTGGGGTCTTCGATGGAATACATGAATGCAAAGGATTGTCCGTGAATCGGTAGTGTTATTCGGTAGTACCAGCCTTCAAAAAAGCGCCGGGAACTGCCGTCCCAGTGGTATCCGCTGTGGGGAGTTTCAATATTTTTGAATTTTGAGAGTGAATTTGACATAAAATTACCAGTAGCATGACAGGGAATTCACGGATAACTGTTTCTTCCTTCTTCCTTCTTCCTTCTTCCTTCTTCCTTCTTCCTTCTTCCTTCTTCCTTCTTCCTTCTTCCTTCTTC
>NZ_JAUBRM010000182.1:0-5131 GCF_036701905.1 Microcoleus sp. MON2_D5 | reverse complement strand
CAAATAGCCATTTCCATTGAAAATGCCCAACTCTACAATAACTTGCAGGAGTTCAATCAAAACTTAGAGCAATTAGTCAGCGATCGCACCCACGAATTATCCAACGCCTTAGATAACTTAAAAGCTACTCAAAGTAAGCTAGTGGAAGCCGAAAAAATGGCATCGCTGGGAGGATTAGTTGCAGGCGTCGCCCACGAAATTAATACTCCCATCGGCGTTGGCGTCACCGTTGCGTCAGCTTTAGCAGAACATACCACAGAATTTGCTTCTACTTATAACAGTGGCAAAATGAAACGCTCGGAACTCGAAGAATTTTTGGAGATAGCCACCACTAGCAGCAACTCTCTTCTAACTAATCTCAATCAAGCAGCAGCATTAATTCGGAGCTTTAAAGAAGTAGCAGTCGATCGCTCCAGCGAAGAACGGCGAACTTTCTTGGTAAGAGATTATCTCGATGAAATTTTAATCCAATTAAAACCGAAATTGAGAAATAGCAAACATTCGATCGAAATTAAAGGAGACACTAAAATAGTCCTAGATTCTTATCCAGGTGCATTATCCCAAGTTATCACAAATTTGCTGATGAACTCTCTGATTCACGCTTACGAACCGGGCGCTAGTGGAAAGCTGGCTTTTGATTGGCAGCAAGAGGGCTCTCGACTTAGATTTGAATATTCCGATGACGGTCAAGGCATTCCCCCAGAAAATTTAAGTAAAATTTTCGAGCCATTCTTTACTACAAAACGCGGTCAGGGTGGTAGCGGGTTGGGATTGCATATTGTCTACAATTTAGTTACCCAAAAACTTCTGGGTGAAATAGAAGCTAAAAGTGAGGTCGGAGTAGGCACCAAATTTATTATTAAGCTACCCGTCCAAATCGATTCACAACCGTAGTTTCCTAAATCAAAAGTTCAGTAATAAAAATAGGTGAGCAGCAATGGACAAGAGTATTTACGGTTTTTCAACTAAGAATCCTCTCAAAAAATGCTATGGGCTGAAGGATTTAACTCAGATGCGGGTCTAGGCATATCTGACGATCGATCTAGTAACTATCACAAGCGGTACAAATCTCCGAGGAAGCTCAACGGCGAGAGCCCTTCACTCTGTTCTGCCTGCTTTTGGAGGAAACTGTAGAGCGAGCTCCCTCCTAACATAAATCTTTATTTGTATTTTTTTTAAGAAATGTAAAAATTAATATTTTTTTAGGTGAAATTTAAATTTTGTTTAAAGTGCAAGCTAGTCTTTATATGAGATGGTACATCTACTTACAAATTGATAATGGCTAAAAAAATGTGTATTTCTTCTTAAAATAGGCTGCAAAAATGATTAACTTAGCTGGCTACGAGATTACCAACCAAATACATGAAAGTAACAATTCTTTAGTTTACCGAGGATTGAGAAAGCAAGACAACCAACGGGTAATTCTCAAATTTCTCAAGCAAGATTATCCGATGCCAGCTTCGTTAGTCAGATACAAGCAGGAATACGAAATTACACGCAATCTTAACCTAGAAAGTGTACCTAAAACCTACAGCATAGAAAGATACCAGAACAGTTTAGTTATTATTTTCGAGGATTCTGGTGGAAAGTCATTTAACCTGTGGTTGGCTTCTCACAAACTTACCTTAGAAGAGTTTTTGGCAACCGCTATTCAAATAACCCGAGCTTTAGGCGACCTTCATCAACATAATATTATTCATAAAGATATCAACCCCAGCAATATTATTATTAACTCGACAACAGGCCTAGTTCAAATCATAGATTTTGGCATTTCTACTGTTTTAAATCGTGAGAATCCTACCCTCAAAAATCCTAATGTTTTAGAAGGCACTCTCAGCTATATATCGCCGGAACAAACAGGCAGAATGAACCGAGCGATCGACTACCGCACGGACTTTTACTCATTAGGAGTCACTTTTTACGAACTGCTAACGGGGCAACTGCCATGCGATTATAACGATGCAATGGAATTAGTCCATTGGCATATTGCTAAACAAGCAGTACCGCCCCATGAAATCAAGGCAGAAATAGAAATTCCTAAAGCCGTTTCTGATATAGTAATGAAGCTGTTAGAAAAAACGGCTGAAAAAAGATACCAAAGTGCTTGGGGAATCATCGTAGATTTAGAAGAATGCCTGGAACAGCTAAAGGCTAAAGGAACGATTACAGATTTTGCGATCGCCCAAAAAGATATTACAGATAAGTTTCAAATTCCCCAAAAACTTTATGGTAGAGAACGAGAAATTGAAACCTTATTAGCAGCATTCGAGCGCGTCAGCAATGGCACAACAGAAATCATGTTAGTGTCGGGTTACTCTGGCATTGGCAAATCAGCCTTAGTGCAAGAAGTTTATAAACCGATTACTAAGGCAAGCGGCTATTTTATTGCCGGAAAATTCGACCAATTTCAACGCAATGTTCCTTATGCGGCTGTTGTCAAAGCTTTTGGGTCCTTAGTCAAACAACTATTAACTGAGAGCGAAACGCAACTGGGCGCCTGGAAAGAAAAACTTTTAGCAGCTTTTGGTGATAACGGTCAAATTATTATAGATGTCATTCCCGACGTAGAACTCATCGTTGGGAAACAGCTACCCGTGCAAGAGTTAGGTGCTACAGAAGCACAAAATCGTTTTAATTTAGTATTTCAAAAATTTATCCGGGTGTTTTGTTCAGTCGAGCATCCCTTAGTCATTTTTCTAGATGATTTGCAATGGGCTGATTCCGCTACTCTGAAACTGCTGCAAGTAATGATGGCAGATGAGGAAACGAAATATTTATTTCTACTTGGAGCTTATCGAGATAACGAAGTGAGCCCCACGCATCCTCTGATAATGACGCTGGATGGGTTGCAAAAGCAAGATGTTACTATTAACCAAATTACCTTAACTCCCTTAGATATCGAACATATCGCTAATTTGATTGCTGATACTGTGCGTAGAGATAAAGGAGCGGTCATACCCCTAGCTGAGTTAGTCGTTGGAAAAACTCAAGGCAATCCTTTTTTTGTCAATCAGTTTCTCAGAAGTCTCTATGAAGAAAAACTACTAAATTTCCATTTTCAGCAAAGAAGCTGGGATTGGAAAATTTCAGAAATCGAAGCAGTAGGTATTACCGATAACGTGGTTGAGTTGATGGTCGGGAAATTGAGAAAGATGCCAGGCTCAACTCAACAGATTTTACGGTTAGCCGCTTGTGTGGGCAATAGTTTTGACTTAAACACTCTGTCAATTGTTAATGAAAAATCTACCGCCGAAACTTTTAAAGAGCTAGTGTCCGCGATCCAAGATGGGTTAATTTTAGCCACTTCTGAATTAGGCACGACAGAAGAAGAAATTATTCAGTCTCATCTAATCATTACTACTTACAAGTTTTTGCACGATCGCGTGCAACAAGCAGCCTATGCTCTGATTGAGGAAAGTTCTAAAAAAACTGTTCACTTACAAATCGGTCGCCTGCTTTGGCAAAATACCTCGACAGAGAAGCGAACGGAAGACATATTTGCGATCGTCGATCATTTGAATCTAGGAATTGAAGGGGTTGCCGATCAATCCGAACGAACTGAAATTGCTAAACTGAATTTAATTGCCGGTCAAAAAGCCAAAGCAGCTACAGCCCATGAGTCTGCGCTTAAATATTTGCAAGCAGGGTTGGGACTGTTAGTAGAAGATAGCTGGACTTATCAGTATAAATTAACATTAGCGCTGCATGAGGAAGCAGCAGAGACAGCTTTTTTGAGCGGTGATTTTGAAGTAATGCTGAGATTTGTTGAGAGGGTGCAAAACTGCGCTAAAACGCTACTGGACACAGTAAAAGTGTATGAAGTCCAGATTCAAGCTTACGTGGGACAGAACAGGGTGCTAGAAGCCGTTAATACAGCGCTACAAGTTTTAAAGCTGTTAGGGGTGGAGTTTCCCCAAGAGCCGAACCCGTCAGATATTGGGCAGGCAGTAGGGGAAACTGCGACAATTTTGAACGGGAAGCGAATTGAGGATTTAATTGACTTGCCTCAAATGAGCGATCCGTATAAACTAGCAGCCATGAAACTTTTATCAAGTATCTTTGCTCCTGCATACATTGTTGCTCCTGCACTGTTGCCCTTGACGGTATGCAAACAAGTAGATTTATCCGTCCAATATGGCAATGCTTCCGTTTCTCCCTTTGCCTATGCCAATTATGGTTTTCTTCTTTGTGGAGTTTTAGGAGATATTGACTCAGGTTATCAGTTCGGTCAATTAGCTTTAAGTCTAGTCTCCAAGTTAAATGCTCAAGAAATCAAAGCCAAGACAGCCTTCATAGTAAATCTATTTATCCGACATTGCAAAGAGAATCTGAGAGAAACCTTAGAGCCTTTAGTATCAGTTTACTCTAGCGGACTGGAGACGGGAGATTTAGAATATGCAGGCTATGGTTTAATGGTGTACTCCTATTTCGCTTACTTTAGCGGCAAAGAACTGACTGTCCTTGAAAAAGAGATGGGAACTTACAGAGATGCTGCTCATAAAATCAAGCAAAAAACAGCCCTTAATTATATAGAAACCTATTGGCAGACTACCTTAAACTTGCTCGGGAAAAGTGAAAATCCCTTCCTTCTAAAGGGTGAAGCCTGCGATGAGGAGCTGAAGTTGCCATTGTACGAGCAAGCAAACGACAAAGTGGGAGTTGCATACATATATTTGAATAAAATTTTACTTTGTTATTGGTTGGAAAATTACTCGGAAGCAATTGAGAATACTGCTAGAATAGAGAAGTATTTAGATGCAATGGTAGGAATGCCCGTTGTTCCTGTCTTCCATTTTTACGATTCTTTAGTAAGGTTCGCGGTGTATTATGATACTCCACAGTCAGAGCAAGAGGGTATTCTTGACCGAGTAAAAGCTAATCAAGAAAAAATGCAGAAATGGGCGCATCATGCCCCGATGAATTATTTGCACAAGTTCTATTTAGTAGAGGCAGAAAGGCATCGTGTTTTAGGCGAAAAAATAGAAGCGCTCGAAATGTACGACAAAGCGATCGCTCTGGCTAAAGAAAACGAGTACATCAACGAAGAAGCACTTGCTCACGAACTTGCTGCCAAATTCTACCTGTCATGGGGTAAAGAAACGATCGCCCAAGTTTATATGCAAAACGCTCA
>NZ_JAUBRM010000181.1:0-5213 GCF_036701905.1 Microcoleus sp. MON2_D5 | reverse complement strand
ACGTCTTAAGTTTAACTCCAATTAGGTAACTTAATGTTTTGTTACATAGATAGGTTTTTTACCGCCTACCTACTTAGCAAGAATAAATATTTACCGTCAGCAGTTTTTGGATACTCAAAGCCTTTAGGTAAATAGGGCAATCCCCCAAATTTACTCTGCCACCAATTAACGTCATCATTATTCTGGGTTTGAATTTCGATGTAAGGTTTAATGGTAGCTTCGATTCTGTCGCGATACTTTTCTAATTCGGGAGAGAGTGGAAATTCTAGTTTATAATTCATCTGCTTTTAACAATTTGTTATGAAGGCAATCCGTAGGGTGCGTCGAAGCGCACCTTACCTGTCAAGTCTATCCTTAACTTAGCTGCACCACGGGTTTATCCTGTAACAATGTTTGATTTGTCAGCAAATCTTCCACGGTAATTCGCAAAAAGCGCTGTTCGTCAACGCGGAACAAAACTTTTATGCGATCGCTCCCCGGATACCCAGGCGGCGTCAAGCGAAAGCGAGCGTCTCCCTCGCTTTCGCTACTTATAGCGACGGAGACGCTTGCACTGCAACTCGAACAATTATGTATGATTCGATGCCAGCGGCAACGATATGACCTCTTCCTTTGATTAATGACTTACGGGACATCCTCCGGTCGTTAACCCTGTTAAGAAATTATTGGTGTCAAAGAAATGTTCTACAGACTCAATCTTTAAATCCTCTGTGACTTTAGCAATGCTAAGACCAATAATTTCAATAGTTTCTCCTGTCCCTTGATGATCTTTGTAAGATCCCCTAAAAGTACCCCAGTGTCTCCACTTAAACACAACGTTAGGAGGCCCTGCAACGACTTCGACTAATTCCCAGAGAAAGCCATCGGGAAAAGCTGTGTGAAAGAGGTTGTAGGAGGATTGAAAGGTTTCATCAGAGGCGCGGTAGTGCTCTGAGTTTTCTAGAAAGAGATTATAGGTTCCCTGATCTACAACTTCTTGGGCTGTGTATTCTTTTCCTCCATTAGTGCTCATACGGAATTTATCCGTAACTACAGAGATCCATTGTTGGGGATTGGTTTTGAAGGATGCTTCCATTTCAAATGTTCTCACCAAATTATAGGCGATCGCATTCAAAGACCCTTCGGCATGATTGTGTTTCTTTTCCTTTTCCAAGAAAGCATTAGTGCGAGAATAGTTGGGACGATTCCCGTCCCGCCATTCTACTCCCTCATCCTGTTTCAGAACTTCTTCTCTATCTTGCACCCAGAGGGGTAAGCCGGGAGTTGTACTCATACCTGTTAATCTCCTAGGATTTGGGTTAATAAAAATCTTGATACTACAATGAAAGACTGGCGGTTTTGAGGCGGGTGGATTTCAAATAACATACACGAAAATTGTCGCCATGTCAAGCCTCCGCAGACTTAAACTTAACTATCTGCATAGGTTGTCGTCTCCAATAGACATCTCCAAAAACTAACTGGTTCCTAGGAAGAGCCTGGGAAGCGATGTCCAGAGGAAGAGCCTCGCTTTCTGAGCCGGAAAATTCGAGGCTCTTCCTCCGGATCTGCATTCCTAGGAAGAGCCTGGGAACCAGTAAACCAGTAATTTCTTAGTCCCCCTCTGCTAGGACTAAAGTTTGACTCTATGCAGGGATTTCAAGAGCCGAATTATCTACCAAATTATCTAAAGTCTATCCTTAACTTAACTGCACCACGGGTTTATCCTCTAACAATGTTTGATTTGTCAGTAAATCTTCCACGGTAATTCGCAAAAAGCGCTGTTCATCAACGCGGAAGAAGATTTTGATGCGATCGCTTCCCGGATACCCAGGCGGCGTCAATTGAGCGATGCTGCGTGCTCCTTCTCTATCATTTAAAGGCTGTACCGATGTTTGACCCGCGAGTTGGCGAGTAATTAGCCTGTCGCCGTCAAAATATATCTCCGTGCCCCCAGTTTCCGCTCCCAATTCGCCGATAATTAATTCTATACTCGGCTGATTTTCTAAAGAAGCTCCCAAGACTAATTCTACCGGTTCGCTCATCGGATAGGACTGGCCGGATTTAATTAAACTGTGCCAACTGTGGCAATTTTCGCGGCGGTTCCAGTAGCGAATTCCGTAACTGTGATAGAGAAAATCTTTGACTTCTATGCCTTGACTCAGTTGCAGAGCACCTTGGGCGATCGCCTCAAAGGGTTTGTCGCAGCGAATTTTTGCCTGATCGAAATATTGCTGCACCCAACGCCCGACAGCGGGAATTTGTACAGTACCGCCAACTAGCAAAACTGCATCGATATCCCCAATTTCTAAGCCTTGGCGCCGCGCTTGCTGCAATACTTGATTCATGCACTCGTCGAGTTTTTCAAAAAACTTATGTTCAGCGAGGATAGATTCAAAACGAGTTCGGTCTAATTCTAATTCGTAACTCTCAAAATTTTCGTCATCAAAATAAACCTCAACTGCCTGATTCACTAAAGACAACTGAATCTTTAACCGTTCTGCCAATCTCGTTGTAATCGGAGATTTTGCCAGCCCTTTTGTTTGAACAAAATAGTCAACCAGCCAATTATCAATATCAGAACCGCCTAAATTTTGTCCGGCTTTAGCCAAAACCCGGGCAACTTTTGTTTTTTGCGCTGAAGATTCAGCTAATAGCTTTTCGCCCCACTTCAGAATAAAACCGAGGGGCTTTTTGTCGGAGGAAGCGTCCAAACGCACCAAAGAAAGGTCTAGAGTTCCGCCGCCGAAATCAATGACTAACAGATTTTCGCGATCGGCCAAACCGTAACCCAAAGCAGCCGCCGTAGGTTCGTCCAACATCCGCACCTGTTCTACTTGCAGATATTGTGACACTTTGCCCAACCAATGGCGGTAAGCTTCAAAACTATCTACCGGTACAGTAAAAATCAAAGAATCGATCGGCAAAGGCAGTTCGCGAATTGAGTTCACAATTTGGCTCAAATACCACTCACCTACTTGTTCAAAAGTAATAAGTTGCCCGTCAAGTTCCGGCACAAAACCCTGAACAGAAGTGCCAATTCCCCGCTTAAAATTGCGGAAAAACCGAGAATCTCCACTCAAATCAAGGCCTCTGTCGCGGACTTGCTGACCGAGTATTACTTTATTTGCCGCAGCGTCCTCAACGTAGAGTAAACTGGGAATTAGGGGCGGGTTTTGAGCCGAGATTGCCGACAATCCCGGTAATTTCAAAGTTTCGGGCTGCTGGAGGACTTGATTCCAGCGAGCGACGACGGTGTTGCTAGTTCCAAAATCAATTGCGATCGCCATTCAGCCAAAATACACAGCTACGAGGGATTAAATCATATTATGGTATTTGGAGGCCCAAATGCAAATAGATGATCAAATTCTGCTTGGATAAATACTTTATTGCAACCAAAACTGCTTTAGTAGCGGAGTCTTCCATTTTGTGCAACTGCATATTTTTCGTTGCAACAAATAAGCGCCACTTTTATAATAGTCACAACACTCATACCATTTTAGATTTTAGCTTAAAAGCTTTGGAATAAGTGACTGCATAAGGGTTTGGAGTACGGGTCTACAGTTGCATTTTTTTTTAAAGTGATCTCACCTGTCCGCCGCCGCCAAGCTTTTACCTTTGATATCAATCCTATTTTCAAAGGAAGCGTGAAAAATGCTGGACATGAGCGATCGCAAATCAGCACTATTGGCTCTAACACTGCTTGTCCCTGCGGCTAGTATTGGTATCATAGCAGCCTTGTATATTGCCCCGGGACGCTGGGGACAAACACTCTCAGTCTTTGGTCAACTTTGGTTGCTGGTTTTTCCGATCGCGTGGTCTGTTTTTGTCGATCGCAAAAAGCTCAGTTTATCCCTGCCCAAGCGCCAAGAATTGCTGGCTGGAGCTACTTGGGGAATATTCATGTTTGCGGTAATTCTGGGTATCTATAGCCTTTTTGGCCAGCACTGGCTCGATCCTGTAGTTGCTAAAGAAAAATCGTACCAATTAGGTATTAGCAGCGCTAATATTTACTTGATTGTTGAAGCATATTTTGTGCTAGTTAACTCATTGATCGAAGAATTTACTTGGCGGTGGTTTGTCTGCAACAAGTGCCAGATTCTCATACCGGGAACAAAAGCAATATTCCTGAGTTCGCTATTTTTCACGCTCCACCACATTTTTGTAATAGCCGCTTACAGCGACTGGCAGGCTGTGATATTAGGCTCCTTAGCTGTCTTCGCCGCCGGGATAATTTGGTCGCACTCTTCTCTGACTTACGGTTCGCTTTGGTCGAGTTATATCAGCCACGCGATCGCAGATTTAGCCCTAGCAACTATTGGTTGGCAAATCCTCTTTAACTAGCTGCTGTTTCAGCGACTATCGCCGGCAATTCTACAGTAAAAATTGACCCTTTTCCCAACTCGCTCTCCTGACTAATATCTCCCCCCATCATCTGACAGAATTTCTGGGCGATTGCGAGTCCCAAACCCGTACCGCCGTACCTGCGAGTAGTAGACTCGTCCGCTTGCGTAAAAGCTTGAAATACTCCCTCAATTTGCTCTGCCTTCATCCCAATTCCAGTATCGCTGACTTTGAAACTAATCCATTCTTCACCAGCCGAAATATCAGATTCTGATTCTTTCTTCCTTTTTTCTCCTTCTCGCTTCCCTTCTAAACCTAAAACATCCGATTCTACGTGTTCCTCTCCCAGAGAACTAAATTTTTATTCTGACTTCCCCCTTTCCTCTTCCTTATTCCGTCTAAAGCGGCTTACTTCTAAAGTAATTTTCCCAGATTCGGTAAATTGGCTGGCATTGCTCAGCAGGTTTAAAACACACTGATAAATCTTAGTAACTTTAGTATAAACCGGGTAGATATCTGGCGGATACTTGAGTGTTAAAACATTGCCATTTTTGTCAATCAAAGGTTTAATCGTAGCCACCAGGTGGATTTCCGTCGAAGTTTCCCAGCTTTATAAGTAGAAGTTTATTATTCCCTCTTCAATTTTATAAATCTAAAAAATATTATTAATGACAGATAGCAAATGTTGGCTTGCATTATTAATTTTTTGTTAACTCAGAATTAATTATTCACAATTCAGGTCGAAGGCTTCCTCTTCTAACATTTCACAGGACCCGATAATCGCATTCAGAGGTGTGCGGAGTTCGTGGCTCATATTGCAATACGGTTCAGTTAAGGGCTAGGCAGTGCTTAAAACAATAAATACAGGAGGATTCATTATTATTCCAGTACCT